>CACEUX010000097.1 GCA_902562835.1 uncultured Fidelibacterota bacterium | reverse complement strand
TTTAATCTTTAATTAAATTAAAGGGACCATTTTCAGATGAAGCTGATGTGAAATCATCTCTTGCGATTATATCCCAGTAATATATCAATGATTCTCTGTCAGAGAAATCGTAAGGGTCTGTAAATACTGTTCTATCAACTGAAAAGCTTGCTGTGTCGATATCTGTTTCTTCATACAAGATGAGGCGAGTATTAGATGTAGTTATCATTAGGTCATCAATAAACACAGTCCCAGAATCGTCATCAAATTGCTCATAATTAATACGTATTTGCAGGTAATTGGTATTCACTTCTGTTGTGGATGAAACCTCAAAATAATTCCATTCGTCTAAATCATGACTGCTTGTAATACTTTCAGAAGAATGATTGATGATCCATGATGAATTATTGACTGAAGAACCACTAGATGCAAACTGGTCAATGCTGATATAGCCTTGATTGTTATTCTTGATCGGATCTGATGAAGGATTCAGCATGTATCCACTGAAGGTTACCCTAGTTCCTGGCGGTATGTAATCCGCAGAAAAACTTTGATACAGGATGGTTTTATTAGACTGACCTGTAAAGTCACCGGTCATCCACATTGAGTGTGCTCCATTGCGTACATATCCGTCATTATAAATACTATCACCAAGTTGCGGGTAAGAAAAAACATTGTGGTAATAATAAGGCCAAAAGTCCCATTCAGATGGTATCTCATCTCCAAGCCAATGGGTAACAACATTATCAAAACCACTATTGTTCAAAAAATTTTCGATGACCGCATCTGTCCAGATCTTGAGATCGTATGCTATCTGATCTCCGTCCATGTCATTTGCAATACCCCAGCTGATCTCTATTTCTTCAGCCGATGGAAGTACGGAACCATTAGCTGGTGAAAGCAATGAAAATGCTGATGGAGGTTGATTTAATAATGGGTCAGTGCTGACAGAAAAATCATCGACAAGAACGTATACATCTTCATGTACTCCTGCTATTCTAACTCCAAAAAACAGCTTTACTGCGTCTTGGGGAATAGGGTATCGCATATTGATGATCTGCCATTGGGTTGAAACCTGGTTTATGGAATCTTGGGCTGTTTCTATTATAGTCCCATTAGCGTCCTGAAATGATCCTATATTAAAAAGAGTTACACCATCTATTACATTTTCAGCGCTAAAGCGCAACTGAAAGGTCAACGAGACCGTATCTCCTTGCGTCACATCTACTGACTTCGATATTTCTGCAAGGGCAACATCGGAGGATAGTGTGTCCATGTTAATGGACATTTTCAAGGCATTAAGACCCTCATAAGCATCTGATTCAATAGTGATCCTAGAGAATGTGTTCGCATGACCATACCAATGGTTTAGGCCATCCTCAAATCCAAGATTCCCATAGGAGTCATATACAAGATCTTCTTGAGGATCAATATCATAATTATCAATACAAGCAGAAAGACCAAGAAAAGTGAATATTAATATTAGTTTAGTCTTCATGATCAAAACTCATAGACAAATTCAGTTTGAAAATTTCTTCTTAATGGCGGGGTGCTCACCAATCTTGGGCCATCCTGATCAGTGAGGTTATTTAATGCCAATCTAAATACATAATTATTAAAACTATAAGAGATCGACAGGTCAATTAGGATATTACCTCCTATTGAACCGGGATTATTATAAAATTGGTTGGGTGAAAGACTTATTATATTGACATCATCTGTATTTACATGATAGCCGCTGATAAAATCAAATTTGGAGGAGTATGTAAGATTTATCTTTGCGAATAGGTTATAAAGAAAAAGATTGTTTTTACCAAGGCTGAGAAAACCTTTCGTCGAAGGAGCATTGAAGGATAGAGAATTCTCTTTTGGGCTGATCGCTTTTACAAGATTATTTAAAAAGTAATTAAGTGTGTCATTATCAAAGTTTTGCTGCTCCCATTCAGCTAATGAGGGCATCTCATTATCATGCTCATCCTCAAAGGAAACATTCCCATAGTATGAGACACTGGCTGAAAGCTCGTAATCATCGAATGCGTATTTGGTCAAGAGATCAAAAC
>CACEUX010000096.1 GCA_902562835.1 uncultured Fidelibacterota bacterium | reverse complement strand
CTAATTCTAGGTGTTGCAGTTATTTTATTTTCCCTTTTACCAATGTCCTATGGACTTTTTACTCAGTTTGGAACATATGGTTTAGAATTCTTTTACTGGACACAAAGTTTTGGTCGTATAACTGGTGAAAGTAGCTGGAGTAATGAAACTGGCACTTTCTATTTATTGGGTGTTTTCCTTTATGCTTTTCTTCCTTGGACCTTTCTTTTTTTCAGGGCTTTTATTGAACGTTCAAAAAATATTTTTAATGGTAATGGTTTTCATAATTGGTCTGAGACAATTTCTTATTTTGGTTTTATAGTGCCACTCATTATACTATCACTTTCTAATTATAAACTTCCCCATTACATTTATTGTGTTGTACCATTTGCATCAATCTTAACAGCCGCAAGCATTGAGAATGTGAGTAAAAAATATAAAATCATATTTAATATCCAAATTGGAATCTCCATTATTATGTTAACTATTGTATATGGAATTATCTTATATGCGTTTCCAGTGGGTTTTAACTTTTTTATTATACCCATAGTTATAATAATTGGTTTTATAAGGTATTACTTAAGCTATTCTAAGGAAAAACTGGACAGGCTATTTATTCTTACAACAGCTGTAACTATATTATTTAATTATGGACTTAATCTGGGTATTTTACAACCGTTATTAAACTATCAGGGTCCTTCACAGGCAGCTCAATACATCCTAGCAAAAGAACTAATATTTGAAGATATCTATCTTTTTAACGAAAATAAAAAAGCCAAAAGTAGATCTTTTAACTATTACTTGAACATGAACACCAATTATATTGACAGTGAATATTTCAGTAATCATAAAAGATCAAAATCAATGTTGATTTACACTGGTGAAAAAGGCTACAAAGAACTTTTAAAGCTTAATGACAATGTTAATATAATAAAGACCTTTTCGCACGCCCGTGTTAGTAAAATCTCGATGAGGTTTTTAGACCCAAGTACTCGTTCAAAGATTTTAAAAAAGAAATATTTATTAGAATGTAGTTGATTTTAATTATAGGGGATAATCAGTTCACATGTTAGAAAAAAGTAAGATTCCGTCACTTTCAGTTGTCATTCCAGTTTTCAATGAAGAAGACACGATTAATTCACTTCTCTACTATGTTTCAAATTCAAAGATTGTAAGTGAGATAATTGTTATAGATGATTGTTCAACTGATAAAAGTGTTCCAATAATTAAGGAAACTATTGAGAATATTTTAAAAGAGGGACCTCACCTGAATATTTTATTCTTTCAAAATAAAAAAAATATGGGGAAAGGTGCATCTTTGCGAGCAGGGTTTGAATTGGCGACATGTGATGTCATCGTTATTCAAGATGCTGATCTAGAATATGATCCAAGTGAATATGAACGATTAATAAAACCTATTGCTGATGGAAATGCAGATGTGGTATACGGTAGTCGCTTTATTGGAGGGACTCACCGCGTATTATATTTTTGGCATTATATGGGCAATAAAATGCTTACATTGATGTCTAACATGTTTTCCAATCTAAATCTAACAGATATGGAGACCTGTTATAAGATGTTTAGGCGAGAAATACTGGATGAATTTGAGTTGAGATCAAATAGATTTGGCTTTGAACCAGAATTCACTGCAAAAATAGCGAAGGCCCAATTACGTATATATGAATTACCAATTTCATATTACGGCCGGACATATGGAGATGGTAAAAAAATAACGTGGAAAGATGGCCTTGCTGCTATATTTCATATAATTAGATATAATTTGACAAGTAGAGCTATCTATCGAGCATTTGTTTTTATAATTCTAGTATACATGATATCTGTGTTTTACAATTTTCTATAAATTAGAATAGTAGCTCAGGGATAATCTTGTCTGAAAAAAGCATTCCTCTCTTGGTCAATGAAATAATTGGGTTAACATTTTGAAAACAACCTGGAAACCTTTTTTTTGTCAGAGTTATTTTATCGTTAAATTCATCTTGATGCTCCTTTGGTATCATACATATATCAATACCCTCTCTCATCCTTAATCCAAACCCAATTAACTCATTCAAATAATCTGTTAATTTTAAACGCTCATTTTTTGATACTGGTGATTCTCCAGAATTAATACGATCA
>CACEUX010000095.1 GCA_902562835.1 uncultured Fidelibacterota bacterium | reverse complement strand
GACATGAGTTGGTTCCCGCCTGATGTGGTACCAATGCGTATGTTATAAGATAGACTAGCATTTTCGTCAATATCATCTGATCCGGATCCCCATGAAAATATTGCTCGCGTACTTACTGCAAACGCAGCAAGTGCACTTGGTGGTTCTGGGCCTACATTGGTACCTGTATTATCATTGATATACACATTGGAGAAGGTACTATCCGAATTCCCTATCTCTGTTGTACCATTTGCAATAAGATCGGGTATGCCATCTTGATTTATATCTAAAAACTTTAATACTCGAGCACCTGGGACCTGTTTTATTTCGTTAAATGTACCGTCTCCATTATTCAGGTATACTCTTCCTTCTAAAGACTGGACTCTTCCAGCATTATCAGTAACAGAATTAGCACCAGCAATAACAAGATCTTGGAGTCCATCAAGGTTTAGATCAATAGCATCTATTGTGCCATAGGCGACTGCGAAATCAATTTGTTCAGGGAAGAATGAAAACGTGCCTAAAGGTTCATTCTCTAATATTTTTGTGACCAATCTATTTTCTATTTTATTCCAACCCGTCATGATTAGGTCCTTATCTCCATCAGCATCGAGATCAGAAAAATGAAATGCACCCGCTTTTAGACCAATCAAAGATTCAGCAGTTGTCAATTCGGAAAGCCTACCTATTGGATCATTTTTTAATAATCGAGTTACAGAAGCACTGCTGTCTGCATTCCTACCACTTATTATAAGATCAAGGTCCCCATCATTATCATAATCATTCCATTCGCTTGTGCCATTTACAAGATTTGGGAAAATATTAGTTAAGTCATTATCAAAATTATCTCCATTATTAATAAACAGCTTGTTAAGGATCTGATCAGTGCTTGTAGTCACCCCCATTATAAATAGGTCAGGTTTCCCATCCATATTTATATCTCCAAAATCCCCATTGCTATAAGATATAGACATATTTTGAAGCCATGAAGGTGCTAGATTAAAACTACCTGATGAATTGAGGAATAATCTTGACCTCCCTGAACCATTCAAATAAATATCAATACTGCCATCCAGATCAACATCTGAAAGACTTATATTGCCGATCCCTCCAAAATATTCAGCTATGGTATCTGGAAAAGTATTATAGTTTGTTTCATAACCTTGAATCAAAGAACCACTAGTACCAAGCTTTATATCAATATAGAGACCAAATTTTGTAGAATCATAGCCTGAGATTATAATGTCAGTGTATCCATCATTATTTACATCTGCTAGTTCGATAGAATTTGCTAGGGTCTGAGGCAATGAACTAGAAAGCGATGAATCAATTACAAAGGCATCTTGTGCATTTAAAAAGGATACGATAGCCCAAACCAGAAAGCTATGCAGATATTTTCTGTGCCACTTCATATAGGGCTGTTGATCTATTTACTTGTTAGTGTCCAAACACCGTCCCAATCATCACCGGGAGGGTTTGAAAGATAGTGTTCACATCTAGGAATATAAATACGGCTGGGATTTGTCTTTCTTCCGGGGAACATATCCTCAAGAGCGTCAGATGCTTTAAAAGCTTCTATTGCCTTTTCCCATTCTTGATTCTTATATAGGTCTAATGCTTCATGATAGGCTGGTAAGATCTTTTTGTACGGTTCTGGTTCTTGACCGATCTCTGAGATTAATTCCCATACTTTTACAGGTTCATTCTTACCCATGACCACTACATTGTCAAGGTCGCGAACCACAACTTTATCTTTCACTGGCTGATAAGTACTATCGGCGATCTGGATATAGATACCGTATTGCTTTGCAGATGATTCTAGCCTTGCAGCAGTATTTACATTATCACCCATCATGGTATAATTCATTCGCGCTTCAGAGCCCATATTGCCGGTCACCATCTGCCCAGAACTGATTCCTATCCGATTCTGCATATTATGTACGATCTCAGGCCAACGGTCGCCCTCACCTTGCCAACCCTGGCGCAATATTGCAAGGTTGTCCTGCATCTTTATTGCAGTTCTACATGCCCAGAGTTCATGGTCATCTACTTCTATTGGTGCGCCATAAAAAGCGACAATAGCATCTCCAATATATTTATCTAGTGTCCCATTATTCTCAAGTAATACATCTGTCAT
>CACEUX010000094.1 GCA_902562835.1 uncultured Fidelibacterota bacterium | reverse complement strand
CCTTTGAATAGACCTATAATACAAGCTGAGTGTTATTCTTTGAAATTAAAGCATCGTTTGTTCAGTAGACGTTTTTGGAAAAAAATGGATATAAAAAGGCATGATTGTGTTGATTTTACGTATAAGATTTATGAGCCAGATGACCTTTTAAGCAGAGTGTATTATGCTTTAGATAATCAAAGTGAAATGGCTGTTAAAAGAAAAATTGCATGCAAAGATCATCTCTTCAAGAATGATGGATTGGCTTCTTCTAGACTCGTAAACGCAATAGAAAAATATTAAGATGAAAATTGCTGTATACAGCCCTAACTGGATAGGAGATGCAGTTATGGCATTACCATTTGTCCAACAACTAAAAATAGATAATAAAGATTCTGAAATATTTATTTTTTGTAAAGAATGGGTCTCAGGCGTCTATAAAAACCATCCAGCAGTTAGTCAAATTATTCCAATTAGAGATAAAGATTTAAATGGCCTGATGAGGATGATAAGGACTGGATCCAGCTTAAAACCTAAAGGTTTTGATAGATTTTATACACTGACTGATTCTTTTAGAAGTGCATTTATTATTTGGTTATCCGGTGCTAAAAAAAGATATGGTTACAAAACACAATTTCGTTCCGTGTTTTTGACAAATATATCAATGATACCTAAAGGGAATATCCATAGGCATGAGAAATATCTAAGGTTGATCCAAGCAGGGTCAATATATTCAAATATCCCTAAAATTCATCTTTCAACACATGAAATTGAATGGGCAGAAAAGGAAATAGATCAACTTGGTTTCAAAGCCCCCATTGCTTTGCTTCCATTTAGCGTAGCCTCTGATAGGACCATTCATAGTCAAATTCTAAAAAATTGGTTAAATAGTTCAGCCGATCAATACCTTGTTTTTGGTTCAAAAAATGATGCTGGATTGGCCAAAACATTAATTAATGCCTGTAAAGGTGTCTCTATCAAATCTGTTTGTGGCAAATATGATCTAAGAAAATCTATTGCATTGATTTCAGTTTGTAAGTTTTCTTTAGCAACTGATAGCGGCCTTGGCCATGTCTCAACTGCATTGGGGATTCCTACAGTTTCCTTTTTTGGTGTTGGAGTAGAATCTAAAACTGCACCAAGTGGTAAAAACAATGTTGTAATTAAATACTGCAATCCTTGTTCGGGTGGTTCTTGTACCTGGCAAAACAAAGATAGAAAATGCATAAGAGAAATTTCTAGATCTGATATAGATTTTGCTATCAATAGGATAGCAAATCTGTAATTTTATTTCATTATGAAAGCATTTATTCTAGCCGCAGGAGTATCAAGGAGATTGTACCCACATACCTATGACATTCCTAAGTGCCTTTTAGAGGTTGGTGGTAAGCCAATTATACATTATCAACTAGATGCCTTAAAAAACCTCGGTGTTATAGACATTACAATGATTGTTGGATATCACCGTGAAATGTTAATGATGAATGTTGAAAAAAACTTTCCGGACCTAAATTTTAATTTTGTTATAAATCATCATTATTTTGAGACTAATACAGCATATTCAATTCATATTGGAAGAGATAAACTTGATTCTCAGGTTCTTTTAATGAATGCCGATGTCATATACCCAAAGGCTTTGTTAGAAAAAGTATTCAGCTCAAATTATAAAACTGTTTTAGCTGTTGATATAAAAGCATGTGGAAAAGAAGAGGTTAAAGTAATAGATGGTGGCCAAAACAAGATAGTCGCAATAGGTAAAGAGCTTATAGAAGAACAGTGTTTAGGCGAATTTATAGGTGTAGCAAAACTATCTAAAGATTTTGTTGATATATTCAGAAGATCGATAAATGACCTTATAGATGCAGGTGGTAAAAATGATTATTTTGAAGCCGGGATCCAACCATTATTAGATAGGGTTGATACCTATTTTATCGATATTTCAGAATATCCATGCCTTGAGATTGATTTTCTTGAAGATCTAGAATCTGCCCGAGAATTATTTAAAGATAAAAGATAAGAAATTGTCAAAGATTAAACCCTTCTGTGGATACTTACCTCATCCTGATGAAGCCAAAATAGTAACATCTCCGCCTTATGATGTCCTATCTTCAACTGAGGCTAGACATATAGTAAAATATAATAATTCATCTTTTTTGAGGGTAATTAAACCAGA
>CACEUX010000093.1 GCA_902562835.1 uncultured Fidelibacterota bacterium | reverse complement strand
GATAATAGTTAAAATGAATTTTGTTGAAATGATTAAGAAAGATATGTACTCTGCCATGAAATCTGGAGAAAAAGAAAAAGCTGGCACCTTGAGAACTTTGTTGGCAAAATTAAAAGATCGCCAGATAAATACTAGGCAAGAATTATCAGAGAATGACTGTTTAAAAGTTATTAAAACACTAGTTAAGCAGCGTAAAGAGGCTTTTGAGATGTATGAAAAAGCCGATCGTCAGAACCTTGCAGATAAAGAGAATGCAGAGTTATTAATACTAGAGACCTATCTTCCTAAAATGATGACAGAGCCTGAGATAAGATCACTTGTTGAGTCTATTATTAATGAAACCGCTGCTCAGGGTGTTGCCGATATCGGGAAGGTCATGCCAATTGTCATGCAGCGCGGCAGTGGTAAAGTTGATGGTAAAAAAGCTAATCTGATTCTGCGAGAATTGCTGGAATAGATGTTGTGGGTTTTTGGATGGTCTGGCTGTTGTTTATATCCTTTTAATGGGCTACAATGGTTTCAGCAAAGGTTTAATTGAAGAATTAGGCCGTCTCCTTGGATTGGTCTCTGCAACTTTTTATTTCTATGTCACAAACGACGAGCATTGTATCTAAGGTTAATGAGAGTATTATTGTAGATGAGTGGGCCGCTGTTTTTTTTTCTTTTTCACTTTTATTTATACTAACTCTATTGGTGGCTAGAATATTTACTAAAATGTTCCACATTGCACTATTATCAAAGGGGAACAATCTAATGAATCAATTTTTAGGCTTTTCATTTGGACTTATTAAGGGATATTCTATAATTATTGTATTGATCTGGTTCATTGCTCTATTGCCACTTCATAAATGGACCATGGTCATTCAAGAGAACTCTAGATTGGCGAGGCATGGTAATATGGTTCGAACTCAAATTGTATCTTTCTTTAACTGGGAGGATCCCATATCCCTAGGAGAGTCATATATTAAACAATTAACTCAGCCCTGATGGCAAAAATACCGCAGGATATAATTGAACGAGTGAGAGATACAGCAGATATTGTTGACGTTGTTTCTCAGTTTGTTGATCTTAAACAAAGGGGCCCAAATTATTTTGGGCTATGTCCCTTCCATAGCGAAAAAACACCATCTTTCAGTGTCGCTCCAGCCAAGCAGATCTATTATTGTTTTGGTTGTCATTCAGGAGGCAATGTTTTTTCATTTATGATGGACTACCAAAAGATCCCGTTCCCTGATGCTGTCCAAGTTCTTGCTGAACGCTATAATATTCCGATTAAGATAGAAAAAGGTGAAGGAACCTCTGAATTGTTCACATCCCTTTACCAACTTCATGAAATCGCCGTAAAATTATATCAAAAGAACCTATTCTCTGAAGATGGACAAAAAGCCCTAGAATATTTAAAAGCAAGAAATCTCAAAGAAGATATAATCAAACAATTTAAAATAGGACTGGCTTTTAATGCATGGGACCAGCTCGTCAAGCAATGTAAGAATAAGGGATTTACACAAACACAGATAATTAAGTCTGGTCTTTTTACTAGATCTGATAAGGGAATATTTGACCGGTTCCGATCACGCATAATGTTTCCAATATTTCATCCATCTGGTAAACCGATTGCATTTGGGGGGAGGATACATAATAGTGATGATCCAGCAAAATATTTAAACTCTCCTGAAACACCGCTTTATAAAAAGAGTAATGTTTTCTATGGACTACAAGCAACTCGTGATTCAATTCGTAAAGAGAGATTCGTTATCTTGGTTGAAGGTTATATGGATTTTTTGAAACTCTATCAGGCCTCTATATATCCTGTTGTTTCTGTATCTGGTACTGCATTCACATTAAAGCATGCCTCATCTTTATCTCGAATAACTCAAAAAGTAGTTTTATTATACGATGGAGATGAAGCCGGTGGGACAGCCACAGAACGAGCTGGTTGGGTTTTACTAAGATCAGGCTTGATTCCTTCAGTTGTGCGCCCTCCAAAAGGCACAGATCCAGATGATTGGGTCAGTAACGTGGGTAGCAAGGCAGTTATGTCAAATATTAAGGAGCCGTTAGATTACATCGATTTTCATATAGATTTTCATCAAGGAGCTGATCTTTCTGGACCAGAGCGTCAGAAGTATATCATATCCTTAGCAGGAGAGATTAAAAATATTGATGATGGTGTTAT
>CACEUX010000092.1 GCA_902562835.1 uncultured Fidelibacterota bacterium | reverse complement strand
GTCTATAGGGGCCTGTTGCCATAGATTCTAACAATTGGCCAAAGTTTATAAATGATCCGCTTACATTGATATCTATGGGTATTTTTTCCATAGTGATCTCGTTACCCGAATCTGGAATAATAATGGTCTTTTTTTCCACACTTGCTCTAGATGGCTCAAATTTTTGAATCTTTAGTCCATGGTTAACGATCATTGTATATAAAAAGTCGTTAACACTATCATAGAGTCTTTTTTCCGGTATCTTTTCAATAACATTTATGAATTCGCTATTTAGCGCTTCCCACTCTTCCTGCAATGATATTAACTGTGATTCCATACCGCTAAACTTCTTTACCTTTGTAGAAAAAACTGCTTTTGCATTTACTTTCTTTTTATGCTCTTTAGACAGATCATACTGAATCAAGTAATACCAAAACAGACAGATTAGTAACAGGCCACCAAATATTGATATGGATAATAGTTTCTGATTTTTTAGTAGCTTATCCATTAAATAACGCACTTCAGTTCAAATTGTAGATTTTCTGCTCCAAGCCCTACCTTGGAGGCTTCAGTCATTATCTCAATATTTTGAAATAGACCTGACTCTTCAAGTGTACTTACAAAATTATTAAAGTGGTCTTCTATCAGTACCGGGTTTGCACTCACGTTACCTGCTAGTCGCACCAATCTCAAATGCTCATCCTCTTTTTTAACCACCTTGATTATGTCTCTACCAATTTTTTTGTATCCTTCTACTTCCCATCCTTGTTGAAAATTCAATTCATCTATAATGATTTCTTTTGGAGTGTAAAAACTTAAAAACTTGTTTATTGCTAGAATGCGATTGAAATATTCAATATCATAGCTCAACACATTCATCTGCTCTTCTACACTTGTCTTATTATTTTTCAATGAAGCATGCTCTGATTCAACATAGGATAGTTCCTTATTTCTTTCTGCTATAGGTATGATTTCTGCCTTGACAGATTCAAGGCTGAGTTTTGTGGATATGGAAATACCTATGAAGAATATTAAAGATGCTGCCGCACTCACCATACCGAAGCGATTGACCCATCTTAAGACGGCATCTTGTTTTAGGTCCTTTGGCATAATATCTACAGAATTTTGTAAGTGCAGTGCTGAACCTATAGAAGCGGTCAAGGCAGTTGGGTGACTATCAAACCTACCTCCATCAATGTGTTCAGGGAGTGCAAGGTTTCTTAATGGGTTTAGAAAGCTTGTATCAAGCCCCATGCTTCCTTCGATAAATTTATCTAAGAATAATATTTCACCTGCGGAACCACTTAGTAGTATTTCTGTCCCTTCGGATATTTTATATTCTTTTCTAATACTATTGATGGTTCTATCTATCTCTTGTCTCCAGCTATCAAAGACGGGTCTAAAAATATCATCGTGTATGCCGGGCTGAACATTTAGTCCCATAGAGCGTAAGAATGTTTCAGGAACCTGAAAATCTTTTCTCTTAAACCATTCCTTGATCGTTAGGCCGTTATCTCGAAGAGCATCAGTAAGGCTCTGGACACCAATGAACATGGGCTTAATGATCTTAATATCTGTTTTAGAGCAACACAGAATGATACTATTCTTTTCTCCTATATGAAGAATTAGTGCATCTTTTTTACGATGTTCAGGATAGCTCCATATATAAGCATTGTGAACTGACTGTGCGATTGGGTACCAGGCTCTTATTCCCCATTCAAGTTCTTTTCCGCACCCACTGATAACATTCAAAGGTTCTTTGTCAGCTATACCAACATGAAACGTATTACCCTTGGCAGAAATATAATTTAGGACACTATCTTCAAGTTGGAAGGGAAGGTTCTTTTTCACAGACCATTCAATGATCTGTTTTTTCTCTTTCTGATTTTCTTTGGGAACATCAACCAGTTTAAGCATCATTCTGTTATCATCTATGCTCAGGGCCATGGTGTCCATGTTTTGAACAGATTTTAATGCTGATGCATAGATATCCTTGTGTTCATCTAGCTCATCTTCAATATTTTCCATCATTGCGCTGAACGATTCAATAAGTTCATCTCTGTCCTCCGCTGGATCAAGGAATCTGTTTTTCGAAGAAAATATATCGCTTGCAACAAGTGTTTTAACCCCATTCTTTTCAAAAATGACCGCTGTTGACAACCTTCCATTATCTAAATGGACACCTGAATAAGTTTGATCTACCGGAATCTTAGCCAAAATGGATTGTTTTATATATTGAGGATACTTAC
>CACEUX010000091.1 GCA_902562835.1 uncultured Fidelibacterota bacterium | reverse complement strand
TCAGCTGAAGCTTCAACAATTAATGTTATTGAATCTGAATCGGACATTGAAAGTATACCAGGTATAGACACTTCAATGGTAATGACACTTAAAGAATTAGAGTATGAGGCCATAGTAGCTGGCCTCGAACGTACAGGCTGGAATATGACAACAACAGCACAGCAATTGGGTATCAGTAGGATGACCCTCTATAGAAAATTAGATCAGCATGGCCTCAGAAAAAAAGACCAGTAGTTTAAATATCTACAACTATATCGCAACAAATCCTAGTACAGGAGTTGTTAGGGGAGAATTAAGGGGGATAGGTCAAGACAGTGTACTTATCCAGCTAGAGCGAATGGGCCTTGAACCAATTTCTGTGACTGAAAAAAAGCAATCAATACTGGATATGCAGATCACCCTTTTTGAGAAGGTACCTCCGGCACAGATATATAATTTTACTCGTCAATTATCCGTTATGTTAAAAGCAGGTGTTCCTATTGTTGACGCACTCGATTCAGTTCACTCAGAGGAGACGAATGCTCTGCTAAATAGAACCCTTGATGTTGTTATCGATGATGTATCAAACGGGGTATCACTATCAAGGGCTATGGATAAGCATCCAAAAGTGTTTAATTCAATGTTTGTGAATATTGTAAAGGCTGGTGAGAGTGCTGGCGTGCTCGATAAGGTCATGTTCCAACTCGCAGACTTTATTGCTCATGATCTAAAACTAAGGATGGGCATTACTCAGGCGATCCGATATCCATCGATCGTTGTAGGAATCACTGTTCTTGTTGGTGTATTTGCTGTCACATATATTTTACCAAGGTTCTCAAGTCTTTTTAGTAGCACAAGAATCGAGCTGCCTCTCCCAACCAGGATTCTATTGGGTATAGATCAATTCATGAATGATAATTGGGCAGGGATCATTTTCTTCATTCTGTTCTTCGCCTTTGTTTTTTGGAGAGCATTACAAACAAAGGCTGGACTGTACCAGTGGCATAAATTCGTTCTTAGTTTGCCTATCTTTGGACCTATCGCCCAGAAAATGGCTATATCAAGATTTTGCCATGTACTAGACACGCTCGATCGGACAGGTGTGCCTATCTTGGAGGCCCTTGAGATCGCTGGAAGAACTGCTGGAAATACTTTTATTGAGGAAAGACTTTATAACGTACATTCGGATGTTCAAATGGGTAAGAAAGTTGCCCTCTCTATCAGCACCCATACACATGATATTTTTCCACCTCATGTTTTAAAAATGATACAAGTTGGTGAAGATGCAGGTGCAATGGATGATATGCTTGGTGAGATCGGAGAAATGACCGATGCAGAGGTCCAAGATAAAGTACTCAAGCTTACCGCCACGCTTGAACCTGTTATCACGGTTGTGATGGGTGTGATGATACTAGTGTTGGCTCTGGCGATCTTTTTACCTATCTGGGACATGTACGAAGCGCTGTCTAAAGGATAAGCGTGTATCATACCGTGACATTTTGTAACAATTTTTGATCACTTGATATACAATACTTACTGGCATAATTTTTGCTAGTAGTATAATGTATGTACGTTACAAGACAAATCCCCCCAATTAAATCTATTTTAAAGAATCTATCAGGTATAAAAGGGCAGTCGCTCGCTGAATTTGCAGTGATCACTGCCATGATGGCTACTTTCGTCATGACCGCTATTCCCAAGTTCTCTGATGTTATGGAGTCAGGTAAAGCCAATAAAAGTATTGATGAACTAGATAAAATATTGCTTCAGGCCAAAAATTTTTATGAAGAGACTTCTGCATTAGAAGGTAGAGGTAGGCTCCCAGGTCAGGACAAGTTTGACATGCCCGTCGGTGATTACACTCACATAGATAGCGTCTTAGCAGACCTAGAAACCTTTACCACATACAATGATTCAACAGGGTCAAAATGGAGATCCGTTTTTGGCACTGATAACCCTCTAGCACTAATGCCGCAACTCTCCCTGGTTGAAGATGATGACCGAACAGCTGACTTTGATGATGATGGTAACAAGACATGTTTTAATTGTCCTGAAACTAGAGAAAAGGGAGCTGATGAGTGGCTTAACCTTTTTAGCAGAGAGCCTTTAGTAAGTCCCTTTCAGGATGGGCACTATATATATGTTGTGATTCCAGGCAATGCTAGTGGCGTTGATGTTAAAGCTCCGCAGATACTTGTTGCTGATATTGAGAATGCTAATGTTTTACATAAGATAATGGATCTTTAGAGAGCAAGCATCACTCTAGTTAGAGATATTTTTAGAAAGCCCCTTATTTTAAGGGGCTTTTTTATTATTTAACATTTTGTTACAATAAGAATTTTTTCTCCATGT
>CACEUX010000090.1 GCA_902562835.1 uncultured Fidelibacterota bacterium | reverse complement strand
CTGAAGTTCATACAATCTGTGTTTCTGAAGAGGGATCAAAGCTATCATCCAAACAATTTTCTAAATTTATTTTTGACACAAACCAAGATCTTACATTTTTTATTGGTGGTCCTAATGGGCACTCTGAAATAGTCAGGACAGGCGCCAACAGTATTTTATCTCTTTCTAATATGACCTTGCCACATGAAATGGCACTGCTAGTTCTTACAGAACAAATATTTAGGGCAATATCAATTGAAAAAGGATCAAAATACCACAGAGAATAAGTTAAATAGTAACGAGATCAGTTCTTCCTTGAATGGCTGTCAATAGGACGTATGTGGTGGTACCAATACTTTTAGCGATTGTTTCAACCGGAATATGGTCTTCATCCTTTTTGCCAAATATTAAAACTTCATCACCTAATTCAGGTACCGCATCACCAAAGTCAACCATAAATTGATCCATACATATTCTACCAGCAATATTATATGGGTCTCCTTTATAACTTATATAACCATTCTCATACCAAGGTCTTGGTAAACCATCTGCAAAACCTGTTTGTATAACCCCAATATTAGTCGAGTGTGTCGTTTTGTAAACACCTCCATAACTTATTTGAGTACCTGCCTCTACTCTGCGAATATTCACGATAGGACCACAAAAACTCATTACTGGTTCTACATCGATATTCATTGTAACCTCATCTGAAGGTGCAATACCATAGGCCAAAATACCAATCCTAACGGTATTAAATAAAGAATTAGGAAGATTTAAAACTGCACCACTATTTGAACAATGTATATATCTAAATTGTTTACCCGAATGTTTACAAATATCTAGTATTCTATTAAACTTTTTTAATTGAGAGTCTGCATATGAAAGATCTCCTTCATCCGCTGTAGCGAAGTGAGAATAGATACCATTGACTGGTAAATATGTATGCTCAGAAAGGTATTTAATAACCTTTTTAGTCTCTTTAGGGTCAAAGCCTAATCTTGTCATACCTGTATCAAATTTTAAGTGAATTTCAGGACAATTTCCATTTTCCTTATGGAACTGATCAAGTATAATAAGATCATCTTGATGACAAGCATTTACCCAAAGTCTGTATTTAGTAGCAAGAGCTATCCAATCTTTATGAATCCTTGAGAAAATAAGGATGGGATTATTAATGCCTTCTCTTCTGAGTTCTATTCCTTCCTGGATTGTAAAAACACAAAATGTGATTCCGGGCTCATCGGATAGATGTTTAGCAATATTTAAAGAACCATGACCATATCCATTTGCTTTTACTACAATCATGAGGTTCCTATTGCCTATATTCCTCCGGATATTCCAGATATTTTGTTTTAGCCTATCAAGATGAATATAGGCTTTAGGTCCGATCATTCTTCTGGCTTATATTTACTAAGTAAGGCATTCTTTAGTTCATCAAAAGAATCGTATACATCAGTTGAGCAGGATGAGATCCAAGCACTCAAATCTTTTCTAGGTATGCTATTCACTAGATAAACCGGTTTATTTACCCAGTATGCCATGGTGACCTCTCCATGTGTTCCGCCACCCTTCAATATACTCTTATCCCAAAAAACTATAAGATAATCGGCTTTATCGATTACTGATCTAAGGTCATGGTCTATTAATACTCTAATAAATTCTTTAAACCTTTCTGGATCGGTACTTTTCCAATTGCGGTAATTATGAGAATTATGTTTTAAAACTTGTTTTTGAGATTCTACAACAGGATCAATGACATTATGATTAAGGTTCTCTTTTAGCCAATTGCTTATATCGATTCTCCAATAAGCACCTTCATTGACTGCATTTTCCATGCCTCCTGATAGGTACGCAATCATTGACGAAGCCGCCTTTTTAGGATGATGCTGTTGAATATTATCCAAAGATAAATCACTATACAAAGGATAGATAAGGATAACCAATCAACTAGACCTGTGGCATTGAACTTATGAAATATTTGAAAAGGAATAGATAGAGGCAACCATTTGAGAAATGATTCTATTCCTACAGGAAAGAAAGAGAATTCAATTAGGAAACCACTTCCAAACAGTACAAGAACAAATATCATAGATGTTGCTAAAAACATTGTTGTCAAAGCATCAATGAGTAATGAGATAGTGATATATAAGTTTCCCAATAAAAATAAATATATTACCAAACATAAAAACAAAAATAATGTACTTGAAACGCTAAGAGATATTGATGTAAAAGTGGTATAAACAATAATTCCTAGAACTGACATTCCAAGTGATTCTAATCCAGAGATCACCAAGCTTGAGAAGATCATGTATTTTTTACTAAATGGATGCAGAATCAATACGACTTACCTGGGACCTTATTAAAGAATTAAAGGGTGAAAAATCAATCATTTATGT
>CACEUX010000089.1 GCA_902562835.1 uncultured Fidelibacterota bacterium | reverse complement strand
ACAGGGGGAGATGCTGATGCAAAAAAAACTTTTTTTGCACCACAGTTCTTTACCATTTGGATTATTTGTTTTGAAGTATGCCCCCTGACGATCGAGTCATCAACCAGCAGGACATTCTTATCCCTGAATTCAATATCTATGGGGTTTAGCTTTTGCTTTACAGATCTTTTTCTAAGCTTTTGTCCTGGCATTATGAACGTCCTTCCAATGTATCTGTTTTTCATAAACCCTTCCCTGTATTTCACCCCTAGCTTATAGGCTACCTGCATCGCTGATGTTCTGCTTGTATCTGGAATGGGTATGACAACATCAACACCTAAGTCTTTAAAATTGGTTTTAATATTTTCACCAAGTAGGTCGCCCATTCTCAGTCTTGTTTTGTGCACTGATATAGCATCTATTGTTGAATCGGGCCTTGAAAAATAAACAAACTCGAAAAGACAAGGTGTATGCTCTGACTTTCTAATGATCTTCTTTTTAGATATCCTACCATCTTCGCTAATTATAACCGCTTGACCCGGTTCAACATTGGATAAGCTATTATAACCGAGGGCTGCCAGCGCACTGCTTTCAGAGCCAACCATAATTGAACCTTTTTTATTCCCTATTGATAGTGGCCGTATTCCATTTGGATCACGGAATGCAACGATCCCAACACCTGCTATCAACATGGTAACAGCGTACCCTCCGGAACATTTAGAATAAACCTCTTTCAGTGCCTTAAACACATGCGCATTGCTCAATTTCCTGAAATTTGTTTTATATAGTTCGTAAGCAAACAGATTGAGCAATACTTCAGAATCGGATGTCGTATTAAACTGACAAAAATGAGTTTTTATGAGTTGTGATTTTATTTGTTCACTATTGATAAGGGTACCATTATGCGCGAGCGAGATATTCACGGGATTTGCTGTATAAAAAGGTTGTGCCTCACTGGAGTCATCAGATCCTGCCGTTGGATATCTAACATGCCCTATTCCAATATTTCCATTAAGCTGGGATAAAGAATTATCAGTTTTAAATACCTCTGTTACAAGACCCGTATCCTTATGCAAATACATTTTTGTTTTATCCCAGGTAGAGATTCCAACAGCATCTTGTCCTCTGTGCTGTACTTGAATTAATCCATCATATATAGAACCACACACATTTTCACTATCATGATATATGCCTACAATTCCACACATTATAAATGTTCCAATACTTTAGGGGCAACCCCCGTATAAGATTCGGGAGATAAAGCCATAAGCGCCTTTTTGTCTTCATCTGAGACCTTGAGCTTCTGTATGAATGCACCCATGGATCGTTTGTTGATCTTTTCTCCACGAGTTAACTCTTTGAGTTGCTCATATGCTTCTGGTTTACCTTCTTTACGAAGGATGGTCTGCACTGCTTCAGCAAGCACTTCCCAGTGATCATTAAGCTCAGCGGCCATCCTGTTTTTATTTATGGTTATGCGGCCAAGGCCATTTAAAACATTTTTCAATGCTAAATATGAGTATCCAAGAGCCATGCCTTGGTTCCTTAGAACTGTGGAGTCGCTAAGGTCTCTTTGCATTCTTGATACTGGAAGTTTTTCTGATAGATGTGAAAGAAGCGAATTGGCAATCCCACTGTTTCCCTCAGCATTCTCAAACTGAATAGGGTTGATCTTGTGAGGCATAGTAGAGGACCCGACCTCTTTCCCCACTTTTTTTTGTGTTAAGATTCCTCTGCTTATATACAGCCAAATATCTTGACACATATCTTTGAGGATCGAATTAACTCGTAAAACCTGGTGATAGCTTTCAGCGAGACTATCATGAGGCTCGATCTGAGTTGTAACTAAATTAGGTTTTAACCCTAAAGATCTAATAAAACGAGATGTGAAGCGAGGCCAGTTCATTTTAGGATAAGCTGCAAATTGTGCAGACCAGGTTCCTGTTGCGCCACTTAGCTTTCCTAAGAGATGATGTGTTTTGATCTGTTCAACTTGACGCTGTAGTCTCGCACAGAATACCCCTATTTCTTTACCAAAAGTTGTTGGGGTTGCTGGCTGTCCGTGGGTCAGTGATAGCATGGGGGCACTTTTAAATTTTCGTGCGAGTTTTCTTAGATCACTGTTAAGAGAAGATAAAGTAGGTAGATAAACCTGTTTTAAACCATGTTGCCACATAAGGGAATAAGAAAGATTGTTCACATCCTCTGATGTGAGAGCAAAATGTATCCAAGGGTGGAGAGATCTTTTACACTTTCTTTGGATAAAATATTCAACAGATTTTACATCATGGTTGGTCTCATTTTCGATCTGCTTTACAGTTTCTGCAGAGTTTAGATCAAATTTCTGATAGATGGACCTTAATCGTTTTTGCTGGTTCTCACTTAGAGGAGAAAGGCT
>CACEUX010000088.1 GCA_902562835.1 uncultured Fidelibacterota bacterium | reverse complement strand
GTAGTAGAAAACAAAAAGCACCATAACACAATGAAATAATACCAGAAAATTTAAGGGCATCTGCCAATCGACTTGTAACATCTGGAACCTCAGCTCCGACTATGAAGGGTGGCATGTACTGGAATTGGAGATCGGTTTGTAGCCATATCATAGGGAAAGCCCAACTTGCGACGATCCAGCCTATGGTCCCCCATATACGTATCTTAGGAAAATCATTTTCCTGATCATCAATATGTGCAAATGTAATAGAGTTGGAGAGCGCAAGTGTAGGCATATACAATACACTATATAGAATAGATAATAATAACCATGAGTGATAATCCGTCTGAGTAGCAGTATACCACTTTACAATACCACCAAAAGAAACAAGAAAAGCTAATATTTTTTCTGTACTGAAATATCGATCTGCTATCTGACCAGCTATGAAAGGGGCTGCTATAGCACCTATTGACCCAGCAAGACCAAGGATCATTCCTATTTGGGATCCAGAAAATCCTAGACCACCTTCTGTAACACTTGCTGAAAGATACCTAGCTGTAACAGGCAGCCACGCCCCCCACAACGCGTATTGGAGGAACATCATGGTACCTAGTCTAGAATTATTCGTCATAAGACAAGTATTTTAATTATTAGATAAGTTTACGATTGATGGGATCCCACTCTACTCTTCGTCCAGTCAAATAAGACTCAGTTGCCATTGCACAAGTAACCGCCTCTTCTAGAGCTACGTCAACATTACACTTTGGCTGTCCTCCAGTTCTAATTGAATCTAGCCAGTCCTTTACATGTAGATGAGATGGGTCAACTCTCTTCCCATCACGGTATGCATATAACAGACCCTTATTTGCAAAATATTGACTAGTTGCGGAGGTGACTCCATCGATCTGCTTTGATCCAGGGGAATATTGATAAATGGGGTATTTGGTGTTGATTATTCCATCCTCAATTCTTTCTTTATACTGGGTTGATTCATTATCTGCGATGACCCGAAATCCACCAACACTTCCAGCGTTAGACATTCCACCTAATACCATGGTTGCGTCATGACCCATGATCCGGTTGCCTCTAGAGCTATTACTTGATAGGGTAGCACTATAAAGAACCGTAAGATCCTTATCAGGGTATTCTAATGTCGCATGCCAAACATCTGGTACATCACGACCATCCTTGTAAAAATATATCCCACCAGAAGAGGATGCATATTTTGGGATCCCCATACCCATGATCTGATTTAATTGATCGTAATCATGAGAAAAAAGATCTCCAGATAGTCCTGTGCCATAGTCATACCAACACCTCCACCTAAAGTATCGCTTTAATGCTTCTTCCCCAAATGGAATCTTATTAGGAGATGGTTCCTGAAACGTATCCCAGTCAATTGTATCTTTATTTGCATTCTTGTGAATGCTCCAGACCCATGCACCCCATGGAGAATTTCTATTAGTGGTCAGTTCTACAAGATTGACTGGTCCAAGTAGGCCCTGATCAATGATCTGTCTGGCCTTGTCATTGGCTTCAACCTGCCTATTCTGATGACCTAGCTGAAGTATTACGCCTGTTTCTTTGATCGCATCATGGACATCAATAGCCTCTTGGAAAGTTCTGGTCAAGCCCTTCTCACAATAGACATGTTTACCAGCCTTTGCGGCGTCAATTGTGATCCTTGAATGCCAGTGATCTGGAGTTGCAACAATTACTGCATCTACATCTCCCCTAGCAAGCATCTCCCTGTAGTTACGGTATCTAACAGCCGTCTTTCTTGGTTTACCACCTGGACGTAATTCATTTTTGGATGCATCTATAGCAAGCTCTGCATTATGGTCAAACAGATCACAAACACCAACCAAAGAACAGTTTAGGTCTTCCTGACCCATGAATGTTGCATATGCCTTGTGAAGCTTGTTCTCTCTTGAACTTTCATACGCCCAGTCTACCCATCCTTTTGTAGCAAACCCTGCTCCTCTAACTAGGTGAGATCCTCTTCCTCCATATCCAATGATACCAATATTCAAATGTTTGCTATCAGAAAGTTTACTCAATACCGCGGGAGCCTTTTTCTCATTAATAAGGTCTGTTAAAAGATTTTTTCGCTTCAGGGCGTCTCTTCTTAATTTTGCCCAAAGATTTACAAGAAAAAAGCCAAACACTGGGACCGTAGCGAGTCCCTTTAAAAACTCTCGTCTCTTTTGGTCCATTTTGCCGTTGGGTTTGTCGCTCATCAGAGGATTCCTTTATTTTCTATTTTAGCTTAGCAACCAATCGATCAAGGCCAATCAAATGACTGGTTGGAAAATGATATAGAACAAACAACGCAAGAACCTCAATAAGGTTCTTGTTTACGATGATATAACTACCCTCGCCGGGTCTCGCATATTCCAGACCAAGTAGCGGAGGCGCAAATAAATAGTAGAGAGAAATAAGGGCCATCCCTCCAATTGCTGCCTGTCTAGAGAATAT
>CACEUX010000087.1 GCA_902562835.1 uncultured Fidelibacterota bacterium | reverse complement strand
CTTTGCGTTCAAAGGTGAAAACCTAGGCGAGTTGTATTCCCATATGATACGTGTGGATATTACTGCAATAACATTAGCAACCATTCTTTTGATTCTAAGCTGTTTTGTAAGAGCATTTCGTTGGCAGCTATTAATGCGACCATTTGATCATATACCATTTAGTCAAGTTTTTGGTGCTACAATGGTTGGTTATTTTGGCAATGGTGTCCTTGCCTTCAGGTTAGGTGAGTTACTCAAGGCATACGCTGTAACTAAGAATAATAAAAAAATAAATCTAATGCAGGCATTTGGTACTGTTATTATCGAAAGAATATTAGACACCGGCGCTGTTATTGCAATTTTTGCTATGTTGATTCCTTGGTTTCCATTTGATGATAATTATATCAAATATGGTGCTTTTGGTTTTACAGGAATCACATTAATAATTATTTTTTCACTTTACTTATCGATTAAATATTCTTGGATACATAAAATAAAAGGATATAATATTTTTAAATCAAAACATGGTCAAAACCTACTATTATCTATTAATAGTTTATTTGAAGGGCTTACGATTTTTAATCGGACAAATAGTTCATTGCAAATAATCTCTTCTAGTATAGTCTTATGGTCAATATATTTTATTGAAACGATTATTTTAATCAAAGCATGTGGTCTTGATCTAGGGGTGCTCGATGCTGGAATCATATTATTTCTAGGAAGCATTGCTATTGGTATTCCTGCGCTACCAGGCTCAGCAGGAACCTACGATGCCGGAATAAAATATAGTCTAATTATAGTATTTGGTATTGCTAGTGAAATGGCATTGAATTATGCAATTATTTCTCATGCTGTTGCATACTTTCCATTATTAATTATCGGGTTTTTCTACTTTCTTATTGGTAATGTCAGCTTGACTGAAATAAAGCGAATAGAGACTGTAAAATGAAGAACTATGATTGCATCTTTTTAGATCGTGATGGTACTTTAAATCCAGATTCCGGATATATATCATCATTAAATGATTTTATGTTTTTTGATTTTACACTTTCTGCTTTATCAAAAATAGCCAGATCAGGAAATCAATTTTGTATTATAACGAACCAATCTGGAGTAAGTAGAGGCTTAATTAATATCGAAGACTTAAAAACTATAAATCTCTACATTAAAAATGAATTTAAAAGTAATGGGATTCCTCTTTTAGATATTTATTTTTGTACTGATCATCCAGATAAGGCCACCGATAGACGGAAACCGGGTCCTGGTATGTTTTTAGAAGCTGAATTAGAGCATGATCTTTCTTTAATGGATTGTTTAATGGTCGGGGATTCTATCGAAGATATAAGAGCAGGAGAAATGCTATGCATGGATACGATGTTAGTTCTTACTGGTCGTGGGCAAGAGACATTGAATGATTTGCTAGAATATGAAATGCCAACTTACGTGGTTGAAGATTTAGCTCAGGGAGTAAAAAAAATATGTCCTTAAAAGTGGGGGTGCTTATGGGAGGTCCTAGTGAGGAACGAGAAGTCTCCCTTTCTACTGGTATGGCAGTTATTGATGCTTGCCAAAAAATTGGATATAACCCTACTAAAATTTCCTTTGACCAAGATTACAAATCGTATTTACCAAAAATGAAAAAACAAGATATTATTTTTAATGCATTGCATGGAGGCATTGGAGAGAATGGAAAAATTCAAATTTGGATGGATAACAATCAAATTAAATATACTGGTTCAGATTCATATTCATCTGCATTATGTATGGATAAAGCAAAAAGTAAAAATATTGCATTAGATAATGGTGTCAACACTGCAAAATGGCAACTTATAAATCATAAAGATGAAATAATAAAAATGGATATGCCATATGTAATTAAGCCAAATGAACAAGGTAGTACTTTTGGATTATCTATTGTGCTTGATAAACAAGAAATAATTCCTGCAATAGAAAAAGCATTTCAATATGGAGATAAGGTTTTAATTGAACAATATATTCAAGGAAGAGAATTGACAATCCCAATTATCGGCAAAAAACCTTTTCCAATTTTGGAAATAAAACCATCTCATAAATTATATGATTATGAGTGTAAATATACATTCGGGATGAGTGAATATATTTGTCCAGCAAAAATAGAAAATAATATCAGAGATAGAATTAGACATAATACAGAATTACTATTCAATTTATTTGGATGCAATGTTTATGGTAGGGCTGATTTTATACTTGACAATAGTGGTGAACCATTTTTCTTAGAAATGAATACATTGCCTGGAATGACATCTACTAGCTTAGTGCCTAAGTCTGCAAATGCTAATGGGGTTTCCTTTGAGGATTTAATAAAAAGAATTATAACGCTGAGCATCTAAATGGAATTACGCTTATACAATACATTTTCAAGAAAAAAAGAAAATTTCAAGCCAATAAAAGATAATCATGTAGGATTATACACATGTGGTCCAACTGTGTATGATTTTTCACATATAGGA
>CACEUX010000086.1 GCA_902562835.1 uncultured Fidelibacterota bacterium | reverse complement strand
TCTAAACCTGAAATCATAGCGGGGCTTTCTTTTGCTATTTCAATAACAATAACTCCTTTTACGAAAGGAATATCCAAATAACTTGATATACTTCTAGTGACGGATTGGACAACAAGTCCCGTAGAATATCCACGATCTATCTCACCTGTTGTCCTCAACTCTTCTGCTATCCGTTTAGCATTTTTAATTGGAATTGCAAATCCTATTCCAACGGAGCCTCTATTTGATTCATAATCTCTAAAAATGAAAGTATTAATTCCAATAACCTGCCCCAAGGAATTCACTAATGGTCCACCAGAGTTTCCAGGATTGATTGCAGCATCAGTTTGTATCATATCCTGAAAAACCTTACCTGACTTCTGCATTCCAAAATCCATATTAGTAGCACTAATAATTCCAACACTTGCAGACGGTTTATTACTAACGGTAAAAAGTTCAAAAGGGTTACCGAGTGCGATAACCCACTCACCAATCAATAAATCGTCTGAGTTACCTAACTCAGCGTATGGAAAACCAGAGCCTTCCAATTTTAATAATGCCAGGTCTGATGTCTCATCAGAACCAATCATCTCAGCTTCATATTCATCGCCTCCAGATAAAGTAACCGTAACTCTATCTGCATTTTCAACTACATGATGGTTGGTGATCACAAATCCATCAGGGCTTATAACAACTCCACTTCCAGAGCTTTTCATAGGGTATATTTCTCGAGGGAACATAAAACCAAAAAATGGGTCAAATGAAATGGACGAAACATGCTGTTCAATATTAATACTAGCAACTGCCGGACCAATTTTCTCAATAGCTCTGGTTAATGCTGTCTGCCTAGAATTTGATATATCAGAAGAATGAGCCAAGCCAATTAAGACTAGTAAAATAACCTTTTTAAATTTTTTATGCATAATTTATCTTTTCCAAAATTAATCCTTGAGGCGGTGCTTTAATGATTTTAACCTCTTTTCTTGGCTCTCTCAATAAAGATAAAAATTCATTTTCTTTAAACCGGTTTTGGTATAATGCGACCATCGTGCCAACTAGGTACCTTATCATGTGATGAAGAAATCGATTTGCTTCTATCTTAAAAGTAATCATTCTTTCCTCACAAGACCAATGGCTATAAAAAACACTACAATTAGTACTTTTTAGATCTACCCTATACTTAGAAAATGATAAGAAGTCATGATCTCCAATCAATATTTCAGCAAAACTATTCAGATAATCAATATCTAATCGAGGCAAAGACCATGACTGGTTTCTAAATAAGATAGAGTCACCAGTGTAACATTGATATCTGTAGATTCTGCTTTTAGCATCATATCTGGCATGAAAATCTCCCGCAACCTTTTGCACATCAATTATCCTACAATCTGAAGGAAGATTGGCATTTAATGCATTTTTAATTTCATTTTCGCTTAAGTTGGTATCTAAATCTACATGAGCAACTTGGGCCCATGCATGCACACCAGAGTCTGTCCTACCAGAACCATGAAATCTAACAGCATCCTCTAATTTCAATATTTCTTTTAAATTGCTCTCTAATAGCCCTTGAACAGTTCTTACTTCTTTTTGAATCTGCCATCCTAAAAATTTGGTTCCATCGTACTGGATTACAAATTTAAGTCTAGACAAAATTATGAACTCCAATCACAAAAAATAACGTAGCCAATGAAATCATAGAATCAAATAATTTGAACTTTATATGAGGGTATACACTTCTCCTAGATTTATTCCCATATCCACGCATTAACATGCTCTGGACAATATTCTCCGTTTTTTGAAGGTTAATGATTAAAAAATCCGGTATGGACATAGCTATGCTTATAATTCTTTTTAATCTTGATTTTTGGACTTTTATATTTAACGCTTTTTGTGATTTTTCTGTTAGGGACCAGTGCTCTTTTATACTTGGAAAGAAACGTATAGTTATTTCAAGATATAATAAGAGCCTATCTAACCATTGATATTTAATTCCAGATGAAAACAGAACACCTCTTACAGCCAATAAAGTATCATGGGATTGAGACTCAATTATGTATAATGTCATTATACTAACAGTGGAAGATAAACGTATAGTTGCAAGGATTACATCAAGTAATATCGCATCTAAAGGATTTTCAGAAATAAATATGGATATAATAAAAAATATCATACCTGATAACGGAAGATAGATCCAATAAGGCCTAGTATGTCTTTTCCATTTATTCCAAAATTGCCTTTTATAAAGCAGCAGCAAAAGTGTTAATAAAACATGTAAAGCAAGAATAGGTAATTCATGTGATAATAAAATTGAAATTGAAAGAAGTATATAAAAAAATAATCTAGAAAGCGGATTCATTATAAGATCATAGCCTAAAACTCAACATCAAACCATAATTTGATTCGTTAATGATCGGTATTATAGTTACATCATTTTCTTTCTTTAATCTGAGAAGATAAAGAGTATCTATGGCAGAGAGAAGGTGATTCATTAT
>CACEUX010000085.1 GCA_902562835.1 uncultured Fidelibacterota bacterium | reverse complement strand
TGTGATCTTTATTATCTGCATCCACACCAGCATGTTCAACTGCGAATGATTGATATTGTAACATTTGGTGAAATGAAGCTGTGTATGTTGCTAGGCATGCTGTCCAAAGTGATAATTCAATTGAAGAAAACAGCCTGGCGCGTTTATTATTTTCTAACACGGCCTCACCCCAACCTGGAATTAAGGATGATTTGAAAACTGGATTTAATTCAAATGGTTTGCCCATTGCAACACTAGAAAGAATGAAGGTGATTATTAATCTTTTAAACATGATAAAACTGGGCCTATAAATAAGAAGGTTACAAAACAGATAGCCGCAAACACATCTCCGTATTGGCTGTAAAAACTGCCTGTTTTATTTAAATCTATATTTGAGATAAAGACTCTTTGAGTATCCAACGGTACTCTAACTTTTACCTCGCCTGTTGAAGAGATAAAACCCGATATACCAGTATTCCCTGCGCGCACTATTGGAACACGATTCTCTATAGCCCTTAGACGAGCATGTTCAAAATGCTGGTATGGACCAGATGAGTTACCTAACCAACCATCATTGGCTTGAATCATAAGGAATTTAGCTCCACTATTTATAAATCTCCTTGCATAACGCGGTAAACTAGATTCATAACATATCAAGCCCGAAAACTTAACATCCTGCAAGTCAAATACTTTATAATTCTTTCCACCTTTAAAAACTCCTCTATCAATATTAAGATTTAAATTTACAAGAGGATGGAATAATTCAGGCACAAGATCGTACTCTGCAAACGGTACCAGGTGGATCTTCTCATACATTTCAAAATCCTTATAGGGCTGAATATACATAGTACTGTTATAATACGTTTTAATTCCACTTGAATCTATTTTACGATCTACGGTTCCAATAAGAATAGGAATATTTGAATCATTTACCTTATCCTGTAATTTTTTCCTAATTCGATTATTAATCCTTAAATAGGTAGGTAGAGCAGTCTCTGGGAATAAGATAATATTAGGTTTTAAACCAATCGCCTCATTGTGCAATGAATCCATAAGACTTAGAGTTTGTAATCTATTAGAATTATCCCATTTTTCATTTGGGTCAATATTTGGTTGAATTACGGCTACATGAAAGGAATCTGATAATGGTTTTTGAAACATAATCCTAAGCCAACCACCAGTAATAAACGTAAGCACACAAATAATAATGGTAATTTGTGTTTTTGTAGAGATATTATTCCTCAGAAAATAATAAAGTAATACATTAATAGAAATAATCCATAGCGTTACAATATAGGGACCTGCATAATCATTAAATTGAAGTATTGGAAGGAATTTCATCTGAGTTAAAGCCAAATTTCCCCAGGTAAAACCAAGCGGACCAAAACTCCTTACCCATTCTAATGAGACAATTAAAAAAGGAAGCATTAAATAAGAATTATGGTTCTTATTAAATGCACCTATTATTAATCCAGCTATACCCCAGAAAATCGATAAGTATAAAACTGCTGCAATTAAAGAGGATAAAACCACAAGAAATTCTGCACCTGAGTTCGCAGCAATCCAATAATTTGAGATTATATTATATACTATTCCAAAAAGATATCCTGTCCAAAAGTTCTTTTTTGGATTTTGATCAAACCATGTATGGAACAGAGGAATAAATCCTACATATGCTAAAAACCCCAAGTGCAATGGGTGGTATGACACACCTACAAAAGTTCCAGATATAATCGCTAATTGCCAGCCAGAGCTTTTAAATAAAAAATTCATTTATTTATTTGAATAATCTAAATACTGCTGTAGAAATATTGCTGCGGCCCTTTCGTCAACCAGGTGCTTATTATGGCCAGTCTTTATATTTTGTTTTCTAAGAGACTTGGCAGCACTTTGTGAAGACAACCTTTCATCTTGTAAGAAAATTGGTAATTCAATTACCTGAATGGCCACTGCAAATTTCCGTACTTTTTTTGTCTGTTGAGTATCTTTTCCATTTAAACCAATTGGAAGCCCGATGACTAAACATTCAATATCTTTTTCAATAATTACATTTTTCAATTTTTGCAAAAGTCGTTCTTCACCCTCATTTGAAATTGTTTGGTAGGGAAAGGCAATTTTTTTTGTAGGGTCAGATAATGCTAGGCCAACTCGACTATCTCCATAGTCAATTCCCAGTATGCGGCCCATTTAATTAAATAGGCTTACGTAAGTGAGCCTTAAGGACTTTACCTGGCTTAAACCTAGTTTTTTTATGAGCTGGTACATATATCTCCTCATTAGTCCTCGGATTTCTAGCCCTTGGCTTTGCTTTAGTTGGCTTAGATTCAAAAACACCAAAATTCCTAATTTCGATTCGAGTATAGGGACTATCCTCAGTTAAAAAATCTCTCAATACATTGAAAAAGTCATCTACCATATTTAGGGAAGACCTAATACTACGATTTTGACGCTTAGCTAGTTCGGTAGCAATATCTTTTTTTGTATAAGTTTTTATTTCCATTAACGACCTGCTCTTTCTACATAATCAATATATTTTAACTTTTTCATCTTCCTCATTAAACGGTTTAATTGACGATTATTACTAACTTGCACG
>CACEUX010000084.1 GCA_902562835.1 uncultured Fidelibacterota bacterium | reverse complement strand
TTATAAGTAATAATTATTCAATTACTAGTGGTGGAGGTATCCGAGCATCTGGTCCGGTCTATGATGGTCTTGAACCTCCCATTATAGAAGATTGTATAGTCATTGGAAATCAAACTGCTGGAGAAAGTGGTGGAATGCTATTATATAACGGGCAAGTAAAACGTACAGTTGTTTCTAATAATCAAGCCGGGTCTTATAATGGTGGAGTGGGCATACAGGCTTTTGCAACTCTAACAAATCTCACCATAATTGGAAATACAGCGGTCCAAGGTGGCGGGATAGAGACCTGGGGTAACGCATATCCGCAAGTGATTAATTCGATTATCTGGGATAACACCCCTACATCTGTTAGTTTATCGGACTCTAGCCAAATAGATATCACATATAGCGATATAGATGGTGGATGGGTTGGCGAAGGGAATATTGATAATGACCCATACATTACCAACTCTGAAAATAGTGATTTTTCTCTATCAAATGGATCACCTTGCATTGATACTGGAATAGCAGATACGGATGGTGATGGTATTGATGATATTGAAGAATATAATGGTTTAGCTCCTGATATGGGGGCCTTTGAGACAACCATCGCTGCGCTTACAGGTTTTTCCTTATATCCTATGGAGACCTATGTGACGCTTACTTGGGATCCCGCAGAAGAAGATGGCCTGCAATATTATCTTCTAGAGCGTTCTACAGATCCAGAGTTCACTGAGGGAACCATTGTCAGCAATTATTTGATGACCAATGCATATGAGGATGATGACCTGGAGTACGACACACAATACTTTTACAGGGTCTCATACTATGTCGGTGACTGGAGTGAATTATCTGAAGTACTATCAGTTACTTTGGAGTGGATGGATGTAGATGGTAATCAAATACCAGAGGTCTATGCACTTCATCAGAACTATCCTAATCCGTTCAACCCTGTGACCAACCTCAGCTATGACCTTCCTGAAGATGCTATGGTCAATATAACTGTTTTTGATATGATGGGAAGAATAGTAAGTAACCTGGTAAATGAGAATCAGTCTGCTGGCTATAAGTCACTACAGTGGAATGCGACCAATAATGGTGGGCATCCTATCAGCGCTGGTGTCTATATTTATACAATTAGAGCAGGTAGCTTTGCTCAGACCAAAAAGATGATCTTATTAAAATAGTTAATAATCAAGATTAGAAATAAAAAAGCCCCACATTCATGGGGCTTTTTTATTGTTGAATATATTGTCTAATCTGTTCCCATTACCTGTATAATAGATTTGGTATATTTATTTTGTATAAAGGCGACAACGGATAAGTTGGCTATATCATATTCGACCTGAGACCAAGTCGTCTCATACTCATTTTGTGGCCAATTAGTGGGCATGATCCAGGTATATGTTTTAGCAATTTCTTCATTATCTAGTGATAGAAGTTCTCCCTCAAGTCCTTCATTTATCCAACCAAGGAATACATCTTCATGATGACCCTGACCATTATATCCAGTATAGTTCACATCATCTAAAGTAGCAGCAATAAAAAGATGAAGCGAGTCACTGGATGACATATTTCGAACACTGTTTATCGATAATTGTACGGTAACATCAACTCCATCAATACTAGTACCATCTAAGCTTAATTGGACTGGAGTATTCTCTGCCATAGGGCCTACTGCCATATTTGGATTCACATAGCTATATGCACCATTGGTGTATGTAGTAGGGACACCTGAGATATTATACCAACTGCCCGTACCATAACCATTCCCAAATCGGATATAACAAAAATCATCTTCTGCTGCCTCTCCTCGAAGGAATAGATACATTGGGTCCCACATGGATGGATGGTAAGTATGATAATTGATAATGAACCAGTTGCTTGTGATCTCGGACCCAACATAATTCTCACTGCCACTATCAAAGTAGCTTAAAAGAAGTTCATCTTGCTCAGGACAGTATGGACAATTTGTTGACCCAACAAACTCTGTAAGGACATTCTTCGTTACGGGTGAGTTCATTCCATCACCAACTACGGTCCAGTTAGAATATGATTTTTGTTCGTTTGATTCTTCGTCTGCGCAAGAAAAAAATACGAGAAATGCGCAAATAGTTAAGTTTAGAATTCGGTACATAAGTAATATCCATTTGATATATATAATATCTAAATTTTATTGTATCCAAACTAATACGAACTCAAGAGACCAATGAATAAAAATCTTTATCTTAATTGTTTTTTTATATTTTTTTCTATTTCTTGTCTTTCAGCTAGTAATATCATTTTAAACCCATCTTTTCAGTTCGATTATGTAAGTACAGATATTGATGCATCCTCAGACTCTATTGGATCATTTAATGGCACGATACTTAATATATCATCATCTGTGACCACAGATACAGTAGTTGAAAAATAAAAATTTATATCGACTAATATATTTTCGGTGGGTGATGTTAGATCAAAGATATCAAGTTGAACCATACCATTTCCAGATCCATTTGTCCATGCTAATACTCCACAAGACACTGAATCTTCAGGGTTAATTTGGAATGAGATACTATCTACTGATTCATTATAACAGGTTACGCCAGCACATATTGAAGAG
>CACEUX010000083.1 GCA_902562835.1 uncultured Fidelibacterota bacterium | reverse complement strand
GACCAATCATTTCAAAATATACATCTTCTGTCATTGAACGTGTGATACTTTTTTCAATTTGCAGTATTTCACCAGCGCTTAACTTCTCTGCAGTACTTGATATCTGTTCTAGAGCTTCAAAATCTTTAAGTCCGATCATATTAATAAGTGCTTTACTTAAAATAAAATCTCCCATGAGAACGGATAATTTATTTTTCCATACTCTATTAACTGATGGTTTTCCTCTTCTTAGTGTTGCTTCGTCAACGACATCATCATGTATCAGGGTCGCTACATGTAATAATTCCATCATTGCAGCTGCTTTATAGCTGTTAAGGGTTGGTTCACCGCATAACCTTGCGGATAATATTGTCAAAATAGGACGGATATTTTTACCCTTATTTCGAATCATATATTTTGAGATCGAATTAATTAAGCGTACCTCAGATTTAAGAGCATTTTCAAATTCATCCTGGAATATTTTAATATCGTCTAAAATCGGAGCTGTTATCTCCCTGAGAGTTGCTATATCCTTACGCATTACGGCAGTAAAATACTCAGATAATTAATTGAAGTTCAATCAGGTTCTGTTACGATTTACAAGCCAGGAAACCCCAATACTCGCCTCATATAAGAATACTAAAGGAAAAGTCATTATGAGCATTGAGACTGGATCTGGAGGTGTAATAAATGATGACAATATCATAATAACAACTATTGAATGTTTCCTGTAATGCCTCATAAATGCTGGTGTGAGTATACCTATAGCAGATAAGACCAATGATACAACTGGCAGTTGAAAAATGATACCAGCACCCAATAAAAGCCAAGTCAAAAAGCTAAAATAATACTGTATAGAAAAGTTGTTTGCCACATGTGGTGCACCAATTCCACTAAAAAATTCAAGAGAAAAAGGAATTAAAACAAAATAGCCAAATGAAACACCCGATATGAACGAAGTAAATGCAAAAAAAACGAATGGTAAGGCAAACTTCTTTTCATTCACTTTAAGCCCGGGAGCTATAAATTGCCAAAACTGATATATTAGAAGTGGTAAAGCGATGATAAAACCTGATATAAATGATATAAACCACTTAATAAGAAACATTCCCTGAACTGAAAGGACTTGAATATTGATTTCATTATTTGTTCTATTTGTTGGGTATAACAATACATTTAAAATTTCATCTATATAACCAAAAGATAGAGCTGAACCAATAATAATTGCTATTAAAGACTTGACTAATCTCCACCTGAGTTCCTCTAAATGTTCCAGAAAGCCCATCTCAGTTGAGTTCTCATTACTCATTTTTATTACTCATTAGATTTTGGGCCATAGCGTGAGGAGCTACTACAATATCAGAAGTATTAGATACCTCATTTAGTAATGCAATCTTTTCATCTGTCCAGAATGCGGCTTCTAGGGTCTCACTTACCAATGCTAAGACTCTTTGATGGTACCCTTCGAGCCTTCGTTTATCTAAATATCCTAATTCTTTCATAGCTTCCAGGTGACTAATAATGCCCTTATAAAGTTTCTGGATTCCTTTTCCTTCTGTACCAACTGTATTAAAAACAGGAGGTTCTATTTTTCCCTCTGGGTTAAAATTATGCAGGACATTTTTTAGCATAGATGATAAACGCCCCGCGCCTTCTCGGTCTGATTTATTAATGACAAATAGATCTGCTATCTCAATTAATCCGGCCTTCATCATCTGTACTTCATCACCAGATTCCGGTACTAGGACCACTATGCATAAATCTGCAGCTTTTACAATATCATGTTCACTCTGCCCCACGCCTACGGTCTCATAAAGCACAACATCTTTTCCACTAGCTGCTAAAATATCACCAACATCCTGTGATTTTCTTGCTAGGCCACCCAACTCACCATTGCTCCCCATACTCCTCACGAAGACCCTATCATCCCATGCATAATGGTTCATTCGAATTCTGTCACCCAATAAAGATCCTCCAGAAAATGGACTGGTTGGGTCAACTGCTATGACTCCCACAGTTTTTTTATTTTTTAGAAGTATCTCAATTAACGCATTAGTTATAGTGCTTTTTCCTGCACCAGGAGGACCGGTAATACCAATACGCAATGAATTTGCTGAATATTCATGTATATTGTTTAATAAGGGAACTATTTCAGTTCCGCCATTCTCAATAAGCGTAACTGCTTTTGATATTGATCCATGTTCGTTTTTTAAGATCCCATGGATAAGGGATTCATGCATTTATGAATCAAACTCCTTGATAAATTTTTTATAATCTAAAATAATAAGCTCTCGACCATTACGTTCTATAAGATTCTCTTTTTCTAAGATACTGAGAGCTCTTGATACAGTCTCTCTGGATGTTCCTGCCATATTCGCAATATCTTGCTGTATGGGAGTTTTTGGTATACTTACTTTTCCATTCTTGATAACACCTTGGTCATCAGCAAATCTTATTATGCACATCGTAATACGTTTTTCGGCATCACTCAGGGATAGGCTTGCAATTTGCCTATCACTCTTTCTTAGGCGACCTGCCATTTCTTTTACTAGTTGGATTGCTATAGTGGGATAATCACGAAGCACCACTAAAAAATCTTCACGATTTAGTGTTAATACTTCTGTCTTTTCAAGGGCAATTACATTAGCTGATCGTGAT
>CACEUX010000082.1 GCA_902562835.1 uncultured Fidelibacterota bacterium | reverse complement strand
GGCCAATCGTATGCCATTAAGGTCCTTAAGGCATCATGTGAAAAACATTCAACGGAGATCTTATGCTTTTTCTTCAAACTCTTGAGGATCGACATAGCAGTGGCCAAGATATCCTCTTTCCTGCTTTTAACAGGAGGCACAGTGATCGGAAAAACATTGATGCGATGAAAAAGATCCTGCCGGAAAGCTCCATCGCTGATCCTTTGCTCCAGATTTTGGTTCGTTGCAGATATGATCCTTACATCCACCCTTATGGTCTCCGCACCACCTACCCTTTCGATCTCACCACTCTCAAGCACTCTTAAGACCTTTGCCTGAAGGGATGGACTCATATCCCCTATTTCATCCAAAAATATAGTACCAGAATTTGCTGCTAAGAATTTTCCATCTTTTCTCTCTATAGCTCCTGTAAAAGCACCTTTTTCATGACCAAATAACTCACTTTCTAAAAGTTCTCCCGGTATGGCTGGGCAGTTTACAGCAATATTTGGTCGCTCTCTTCTGAGGCTTATATTGTGCAACGTCCTGGCCATAAGATTTTTTCCTGTTCCACTTTCACCGTAAAGAACAGTGGTAACGTCCTTACTCTTTATCTGACACATTAAATGATAGATCTTTAACATTTGGGGTGAGACACCAACGATCTTTTCAAAGCCAACTCCTGAGAAGTGCCTCAAGGTGGTTCGAGGAACATCTTTTTTGAAACTTTTAAACTGTTTTGCTGAAGAAAGGATATGAAGTATTTCCTCACCGCTATTATGTTCTGGCTCAAAATAGCTAAAAAGACCTAGGCCATAATCGTTCAACAGGTCTTTCTTTCTTTGACGCCCTCTTACAACTGATATCACCGGTGTATTTGGATCCACCTCAACTAGCTCCTTAATAAGCCTAGATGGCGTCATAAGTGGAAGCTGATCCTCTATTATTATCGCATCAAAATCACCCGTTTGTACGGCACTGAGAGCTATCATGCCATTCTGAACATAATCTAGTTGGGCATTCATCTCAGAGAGTTGCGAAATATTGGTCTCTTTTCCGCCTACATAAAGAACATTTATCATATCATTATCTTGCTAGTGCCCAGGGTCTCATAAACCTCAGAGATAGATGTGTCACCTCTTTCAATTTTTATGATCCCGTCCTCCAAAAGTGTTCTCATTCCATTTTTACGTGCCTGTTGACGGATCTTGTATCCTGGAGCCTGATTAAGTACTAGTTCTGATATCTCTGCATCAACAACTAGCAATTCATAGATACCTATTCGTCCCTTAAAACCGGTATTTCTACAAGACAGGCAACCTTTTCCTTTAAATGCTTTGATCTTATCTTCTGGTTCAAGTCCCAGCATCTTTAATTCTTCTTCATTGGGTTCATAGGGGCGACTACATTCACTACATATTCTCCTAACAAGTCTCTGAGCTAAAATACCTTTTACGGTAGATGCTATCAAGAATGGCTCTACATTCCAGTTCAATAAACGAGTAAAGCCTGATGCTGCATCATTCGTATGCACTGTGCTAAAAACCAAGTGCCCCGTTAGAGCAGCACGAATCCCAAGCTCAACGGTCTCTTCATCCCGAACCTCACCTACCATTATAATGTCTGGGTCCTGCCTTAAGATAGATCTTAATGCGGACGCAAAGGTTACACCAGATTTTGAGTTTATCTGTGCCTGGTTGATATTGTCAAGGTCGTACTCGATCGGATCTTCTACTGTTACAATATTCACATTAGGTGACTCTAGTTTATTTAGCGTGGAATAAAGCGTTGTTGTCTTACCGCTTCCCGTAGGGCCTGATACTAGTATTATGCCTTCTCCACCAACAAGCATGCTGTTGAATTTTTCTTCGGAGTCTGGTTCAAACCCCAATGCCTGGAATGAATGCAGTGCTTCAGATATATTTAATAGACGCAGAACTGTCTTTTCTCCATAGAGGGTAGGATATGTGGATATACGAAGATCAAGTCGTCCCAAAGTTGAATTGAACAGTATTCGACCATCTTGTGGGCGTCTTGTCTCGGCTATATCCATATTTGACATGATCTTTAATCTAGATACGAGTGCCGTATGTATATCACTTGGCAGTGATTGAAAATCCTGGAGGCGGCCATCGATCCTAAATCGAATACGTATATCTTCTTCACGGGGTTCTATATGGATATCAGAGCAACCATATTTTTGGCTCTGAGTAATAACACTATCCACAAGCTCAACAATTTTTGTCTCATCAAAAAGATCTGATATGTCAGTGCTACCATCATTTGTAGAATCAATATCAACGAAACCTGAAATACCATAGTGCATATCTATGGCATTCTCAATTTCATTCTCCAGGGCAATAACGGGTTCTATCTTGAGACCGGTTACATCGCGGGCTGCATTTATAGGGCCTGAATCAAGGGGGTCAGATATGGCTAGGTTCAGGGTATTGTTCAATCTAAAAAGTGGAAGCATTTTTTGTTTACGTACTAGGCGTTCAGGGAAAAGGCTCATAAGAGAATCATCGGTCCTGAAATATCCAAGCTGTAGGTAAGGGATCTTGAGCTGATAGCTGATGTATCGGTTCAATTCTTTGGAATCAATAAACCCAAGATCCACAAAGGTCTGACCAATATAACCATCCTTCTCCTTTTGTTCTATAAGGGCTTTTTGAAGCTGGTCTTC
>CACEUX010000081.1 GCA_902562835.1 uncultured Fidelibacterota bacterium | reverse complement strand
ATTTAATTCATAGTTGCGTTGGTCAGAGGGATTCTCATAGTATCTTCCTAAACCAAAATATCCAGAAGAATTGACACGGTATTCATAATTAGCAAAACCTGTAAGCCATTTACCCCTTACTCTAGAAAGTTCAAGTTCAAACCCACGAATGTCTTCATAACTATTTGCGGTCAGTCTAGAATAGTTGACTTTGCTATTTGCACTAATAAATTTGGTATAATCCTGCTGATCGGATATATCTTTATAATAAGCTGAAATATGTATCAAATATGATTCAAGAAAGGATTTATCAAAACCGATCTCGTAAGCGATAGTATTGGCCATGGGCAAGGTAGGATCTCCAATAGTAAGAACCTCCTCACTGAAACCCCTTCTCACTCTGTATAGATCCTGAGCAATGGGCATCTGTAGGTAGTGACCGTAATTAAAATACAACTTTGATGTTTCTGTTATTGGATGTGAGATAGCAAGCCTTGGTGATAATTCTATCTGCGGATCTAATTCTGTCTTTTCAAATAAGCCATCTGAGGAGGCGGTATAGTTCGAAGAAAAGAAATCGTCGTCATACTGATCTACGACATACCAATCACCGTTTGGATCTATATAATCTAGATTTATGCCTGCAATGGCCACAAACCCTTTATACTCAAGTTTGTCTTGCGCAAAGAACGAAAGTCGATAGGGGTCTACATCCATCATAGACCAATAATTGCCTCCTGGTAGAAACTCATTCTGAGAACCATATTTTAGATCAAGATCTGATAATACAAACTCACCACCTGCCTTGAACTGGTGATTCTTGTTAAGCTGTTTTGTATAGTTTCCTTTTAATGTATAGGTTCTAACCCTACTAGAATCTCTGGAGGTACTTATAGCGCCTCCGAATGCAAGCCTACCTTCTACACTGAAAAGAGGACCCCCAAAAAAGCCAATGGGTGCTTCATCTGCAAGCCATTGATTATCACCTGAGCCAAAGATAGTATAGGTAGTGGTTGTATCCCTTCTTGGTCCATGACCCGTTATATAATCTTTAGAATCAATCTTCATAATAAGGTCGTAGAAAGAATCATTACTTAAGAACTGAGTGTATTTTAATCCGTGTGTTGTATTTTTGACTTGCGTTGGAGCCCAATACTCATTTGTGTAAAGTCGCCATGGCATTGTAAAACCTGAACTATTAACCTGACCTGCTAGATCCCATACATCATTCATGATCGAGGTTCCTCCCCCACGAGAAAGAGTAGTCCCTTCCATATTCCCAGTATAGAAAGAGTAGACCAGTTTAGACCTGTCGGTTATGTCAGATGTAAGCTTAAGTAGATAGGATGTTCTGTATAATCCTGGGCTACTGACTTCGTAGAGATACATGTCCTGCTCTTGTCTTGTTGACAAAAAGAATCTGAGATCACCGAAACGCTCAGAAATAAAAGGGACCGGACCACCAAAACCAGCATCGATATTTATGTCAGGCAGTTGGACCGCGCCATTTAGACGATGTTCCCAAGAAAATAATCTTTGAGCACCGGTTGGGGTCAAGTCGTTATCAGGGTCATCATCAGCAAGTGTTTGCTCTGAAATACTATTCCAACCATCAAAAGAAGGATATTGCCTCTGTTGATATTCATCCCATTCACCATTATTAGTTCCCGTCCAACAGACTGCATCATCCAGATAAGGCTTAAACCAAAATGATTCAGCATCATACGGGGACATACCAAAATGTTTTTGACCCGAAGGAGATTGTCGAATACTTATGGAACCTGAATAACTATCCTTATTACCTTCCTTAGTAACAACATTTATGACGCCAGATCGGGCGTTGCGGTACTCCGCCCCAAATCCACCCGTTTGTAATGATATGTCTTGGATAGAACTCAATGGTATGCCAGTGGTTGGTTCGCTTGTTCGTTCATCATTGAGCACTAAGCCATCAACCATAAATTGTGTTTCATTAAAACTTCCACCACGGACCGAGAGGCCTGACACACCAGCGGAAAGTCCAACCACTTCAGAGACACTACTCACAGGCATTTCTGATATTTTTTCAGATGAGATCGATTTTTGGCTAGAGGCCACATCCACCTTTACAAGTTTCTGGTTTGCTGCAACTGTGATCATTTCACCTTCAATTGCTTCAATAGAAAGGTCCAGGTCTATAACGGCGGTCAGGTCTATCTCAACTCTTATTCCCGTTATAGTTTTTTCTGCGTATCCTATCATATTTGATCTAAGATCGTAGAACCCAGGTGGTACATTTAAAATGTGATAGTAGCCATCATCATCAGTGGCAGACCCTAAAGAAGTACCTACCAACATTACATTCACGCCAATAAGTGCTTCATTCGTGCTTGAATCAATGACCCTTCCCGATACTTTTCCAGTGACGCCACCCATCAATAACACCTGAGATAGAGAAAGAAATGTTATGAATTTGACCAATTGCATTGAATGATTATATGACGTTATCAAAATTGATTGCAATAATTTATTATAAAAATGCTACCACTCTTTTCGCCATTGTAGATCTGTATTTTTTTCAGTTGCCCCAATGGACTCATATACCGCTGAATGGATCTTTTGACGCCAATCAAAATATTTTGGGGCTTTTGATCCTCTGTTTGGGTGTACCGAATTGGTTAAAAGGATCACGATCATGTCATTTTTCGGATCTATCCAGAGGCTGGTACCTGTA
>CACEUX010000080.1 GCA_902562835.1 uncultured Fidelibacterota bacterium | reverse complement strand
ATGGCATCAAATGAAACAGGCATGAATCCACCTTCACCAGCGACAGGTTCAATAACTGCGCAGGCAATTGATCGCGGATCGACCTCTAGGCTCTTAAGGTCCAATTCCTTTTCTGGGAATTCAACACGGTGAATATTCGAGATAAAAGGACCAAACCCTTTTTTATATGGGTCTTCTTTATATGTCATTGACATGGTCATTTGTGTCCTACCATGAAAAGCATGCGAAAATACCAGTACACTATGTCTACCGGTAAATGATTTAGATATTTTCACTGCATTCTCAACCGCCTCTGCGCCTGAATTAAAAAATGCAGCTTTACATTTAGCGGATATGGGAACAAGCTGAGACAGTCTATGTGCTAAAGTAACATAGAGCTCATAAGGTGCAACGGTAAAACACGGGTGTATGAATTTCTCAACTTGATCTTTTATTGCGGCTAAGACCAAAGGATGTGAATGACCTACATTCATAGTACCTATTCCACCAGCATAATCAATAAATATATTCCCATCCACATCGATAAGATTTGAGCCCTCTGCTCTTTCAATGAAAACACCACTCACTGAGCCGTGTCCATCTGAAACAGAATCCTTTCGTTGTTTAGAAAGTTCTAAAGACCTTGGGCCTGGAATAGCTGTCTTTATCTTAGCTTTCATATATTATGTTTTTCTTCCTTCATCTAGATCATAAGGAAACCAATAATCTTTTTTTCTGATCTGATAATCAATCAATATATGTTTTGGTTCTCTGAATTCATCTAATCCTTCTATTCCAAGTTCTCGTCCACCACCAGACATTTTCATTCCGCCAAATGGAGCGGCCTCATTATCTGTCAATGGATCATTGATCCAAAATGATCCAGCCTTAATATCGTCAGCTGCAGTTAATGCTTTTTCCATATCATTTGTATAAATATTGCAACCTAGACCATATTGAGAATTATTGGTCAGCTCAATAGCCTCTTCAAGTGTCTTTATTTTTTGAATTGGAATTATTGGTCCAAATGTTTCCACATTCATCATTTCCATTTCACTAGTAACTTGGTCAAATACAGTTGGTGAATAAAAATAACCTTTCTCAAACTGTTCAGGACGACCTCCTCCACAAAGCAACCGCGCGCCCTCATTTTGAGCTCTATTAACTTTACTTTCAGCTTTTTCTAATTGCATCTCAGAGGCCATAGGTCCCATATCTGTTTGTCTATTCATGGGATCTCCTAATCGCACTTGCCTAGCTTCTTCTACAACCGCTTCTGTAAAAGCATCTGCAACGGATTCCATGACAAAAACACGCTCAAGTGACGTACAAACCTGGCCTGCATTTAAAAGGCCTCCCCATGCAGTGCCTTTTGCCGCTATTTCTATATCGACATCATCGCATATAATGATAGGATCATTTCCACCTAATTCTAAGCTTGTTTTTTTTAGTTGTTTTGCTGCCATAAGAGCAATTTTCTTTCCAGTTTCAACACTGCCAGTAAATGCGATTACTCTTGTATCAGGATGCACGACCAAGGCAGCACCTGTTTCGCCAGCTCCTGTGATAATATTAAGAATTCCTTCAGGTAAATGATCGCACGCAACATCCACCCAATGAAGAATAGAAAGCGGTGTTATTTCAGATGGCTTGACCACAACCGTATTCCCAGCGGATAACGCTGGAGCGACTTTCCAGGCCATTAATAATAAAGGGTAATTCCAAGGAACTATACATCCAACAACTCCATAGGCTTCTTTAACGACCATGCTCATAGACCTAGGAGTCACAGGTGCAACAACTCTACCTCGCTGGTCTCGACCAATCTCTGAATAATATTCAAAAATGGAGGCGATCCATTCTATCTCATCTAAACATTCAATCAATGGTTTTCCACTTTCGGCCGTTATGATCGATGCAATTTCTCTATCATGCGCTCTACTTTTCACAGCAACCTCTCTTAAAAGATCCCGCATTTCCAATGAGCCCAGCATTTTCCATTCTTTCCATGCAGCCTTTGCCACTGAAACTGCATGGTCCACATCTGAGGCCGAACTATTAGGGACTTCAGCAATAATTTTTTCAGTAAAGGGGTTCTCTACTTTTAAAGTTGATCCATCCTTTGCATCCTGCCAAGATTTGTTTATATAATTTTTATTATTCATAAAACGCCTCCAATTATTCCTCTATTGACCTAAAAGATCGAGACAGGATCGCAAGGGCTTCATCGATCTCATCTTTACCGATATTTAGAGAAGGTGAGATACGTACACAATTACCGTAAAGACCCCCTCGCCCAATAAGCAAACCTCGAAGTTTGGTCTCTTCCATTAAACGATCAACTGCTTCGGGGTTTGGAGTTCGATCTTTTGTTGTTTCATCTATTACGAGCTCAAGTCCAACCATTAATCCCTTTCCCCTTACATCACCAATGATCTTTTTGTGTTCGGATTGTATTTTTTGCAATCCTTCTTTTAAAATTTCACCCATTTTAACTGAGTTTGTTTTTAGATCATCTCTTTCTATTATATCTAAAGTAGCATTCGCGGCAGCACTACTTACAGGGTTTCCACCAAAAGTAGATATTGTATTTTTTTGAAGAGAATCTGCTATATCCTTTGTGGTTATGACCGCTGCTAGTGGCATACCATTTGCAATTCCCTTCGCAACCGTGATCATATCAGGTTCTACACCTGAATGTTCTATACCCCATGTTTTTCCTGTTCGTCCAAACCCAGTTTGAACCTCATCAGAAATAAATACCCCACCATGTTCGTGAATAATATCAGATACAATATTAAAATATGCATCTGGAGGCGTGATAAATCCTCCAACACCTTGAATTGGCTCCGCTAAAATACCTGCCACTTTACCAGTAGTTGTTGTATTGATG
>CACEUX010000079.1 GCA_902562835.1 uncultured Fidelibacterota bacterium | reverse complement strand
GATATCTTTTCCCTATCATGTTCATCAGGCTCAGGTAGGTCAAAGCTAATATGTTTCCCAGGAACGATCTCCACATCCTCGAATGATACTCCGTAATGTCGAAGAGCAATGGCTAGAGATGCTGCGGGGAAGATCCGATCTTCGTAGATACCGACCAACGGGTATTTCCTCTGGAGTCCGTCAGGATCAGGGTCAGATTGAAAGAAATATACTCCCGCTGAGCTCTTAATAAGTGTGTCTACAACGGTCTCAATATCATAAAAATCAAAGAGCATTGAATATTTATCACGGTCAACCGTGCGGAATAAGTTTTTTTCTTCAAGAAGCTTTAGTCGTCTATCCATCACTTCTGTTCGCTTTTTGACGGGTTCTTTTTTCTTTGGCTGAGGTTTGAAACTTTGAGCAAAGATAATATTACCTGCTTTTTGAGATGCATCAGCTAGGTCATTATCTGGGTCAGGGAAGAGGCTCTTGACCTTATCCATGGCCATAGAGGAGTCTGTGATGCTATTAAGTACTTTATATTCGAGTTTCCGCTCACTGTCCTCAATGAAATAGACATCAAAAATGAATGCATCCAGGCTATGCTCTGCGGCTAGCTTTACCATTGGAATATGTTTCTCTCTGCTCCAAGGGTCCCATTTACCTTCTGTCTGAAGGGCTCTCACATCAATATCGGCCGTTGCGATGTCTTCTCTAGTATCCATTAGCCCCCGGCTCTTGAATCGCATGTCTAGTAGACTATGTTCAAAATTATCATAGATATCAAAAAAAGATAAAATGGTTACGAGAGTAGCGACTCCAAATGATATAATAATGTAAGGTATGTTTTTCTGCATGAGATCTTATCCGACTACATTAGGTGTGATAAAAATTAGTAGTTCTCTCTGCTCTCTATCAATTGATGTGGTCTGAAAAATCCTCCCAATGAATGGTAAGTCACTTAGGACAGGTACAAATTTTCTATTTTCAATGGCATTTTCTGCAATAAGACCACCAATTATAACAGTGTCTCCATTATTAACGGTTACTTGTGTACTCACAGTTCTTTTTGTTGATCGAGGTTTATCAGTTAATACTTCTGCTGCAGATAGCAGTGCTTCAACAGATGCATCTACCAAAAGGGTGATGCGATTACCATCATTTATTCTTGGAGTCACTTGAAGATCTATGCCAACATCTTTTTCCGTTATTTGGCGACTATTAGTAGTATTATTATACCCGCTATTTTGATTCCCTGTTACGCCACCACTAGTGTTTTGTGAATTATTTCTCAAATTTGAGACACTTCCTTCAATGTAGATAGTTGTTGATATTTGTGTGTTAGCGGCATGGTTATCCAATGTGGTGATCTGTGGACTGGCTAATATCTTGGATTCTCCTCTTGCCTGCATTAGTCTCCATGCCTGTCCAAATTGAAATGGGTTCAATGTTGCAATGGTCAGATTATTAAGCTTAAAAGGCAAAAGAGAACCAGTTGTGTCATTTGCTCCACCAAGGAAGATCGGAGTATTCTGAGACCAGTCAATGCCTGTACCTTTCGCAGAATCAACACCTGACTCAATAAATCTAACGGCTATGTTAACATTTGCTATTGGTTTATCTAGTTCTTCGACCATCTTTATGATATTTGGAATTCTTTCTTGAACATCAGAAATAATGACAACATTTGATACCCCGGAACCACCAGCGATAACTACGGGTGTGAATCCTTGTACTTTTCCCTGGTCTGACAGAACTGCTGTTAGAGGTTCTCTGAGGTCGGATGAATTGATATATTTTAGTTTTAGTACTACGGTCTCTAGCTCTCTAACGAATTCATCATCGGAGCCTTTTACAATAACAATATTTTCTTGCGTAAAATAACTATATCCATTTGGTTTTAGGATTACGTCAAGAATAGATTTTACGGAAACATTTTCGAGGTTGGCTGTGATTGTATCCCTTACTGTTGGGCTCACAACAATATTCAATCCAGTCAGCTCCCCTATTAACATAAGAACATTCTTGATATCTGAATCTTGCATATTAATTGACATTTTCTGGGTCAGGTCATATTCCTCTCCATCTTTGTCCAGTAGAGAGCTCATAGAATATTCTTGTGCAAAAGATATGGCAACCAATAAGAGGAGAGGAAGCGAGGAATATTTTTTAAGTGCCAACGTCTTTTATGATCCTTGTTTTTCCAACTTTGAAGGTTATCTGTTCATTCTCGATCTTCTCGATCATGGCATCGTTTATAAGGTCACCCTCAGTGAAGGTTTGACCATTGATGGTTACAAACGCTTTCTCGCCCATTCTTACTGCTGTCTCAATTACTAGTCCATCTAATGAGCTAAGAGCGGGTTCCTCATCCAATATAATATCTTGTGTGGTTCTCGGTTTAGAAATGGCCTGGGGTTCATATACCTTAACAAATGGGTTTCTATCCCAGCCATCAAGGTTTGAAACTTGGGCTGACAATGGCAAGAACCCATCTGTTGTGCTAGAACTTTCACTTTTAGATTCTTCAGTTTTATTTTGACCAATACCTTCTCTGGCCCACTTTTTTTTGAGGTTATCGTATCTAGCTTTACTAACTCCGGCTGTACGAGCACGTTTCTTACTTTTCTTAGCCACCGCAGTTTTGGGCTTATTGCTCTTGTTTCTCTCAACATAATCATATATTGAATAAACGAGGGATAATGCCAATCCTACGGATAAAATTTTAAGTCTAGGTGTCATAATGATGTTTTACGGTCTAAACTACCTCAAAAATGACAGTATCTAAAATCTTTTTATCGCTATCCGTTATCTCTATTTTCCAAATACCTTTATCTGAATTTGCCACTTCCCTATGCGAAACGGCAGGAATCTCTTGGCCGTTCCTGACCCGGATTCTTACTTTTGCCTTCAGATTACCATTCATATAC
>CACEUX010000078.1 GCA_902562835.1 uncultured Fidelibacterota bacterium | reverse complement strand
TTGTGTGGGTGCCGAGTGTTGCGGTTCCAATACAAGCTACAGAACCTTTTGGGTTTGAAGATGTTCCTGCTCTGAGGAAAGATTCACTGAGAGCCTCATTATTAGAAGCAAATGAACCGGTTCCACATGTGATCACAGTAGCAACTGGTAGCATAAAACCATTGGATGTGCTATTCACATCGCCTCCGTCAAAACCACTTACACCGTAGTATCCTCTATAATTGAAAAGAGAGACACCTTCATTGAGTCCTGATGTCATCTGGCTTGGGAAAGAACCACTGTAAACTGTATTGACTTCTTCAAAACCTACAAGGTCTAACATCTCATGTATATTTTCATTTGTAATGACACAGGAGATACCTGAAGTATTTGGATCGCCTACAAGACAGGCACGTTGAAACCAATTTTCGTTCATGTAAGGGTTTGATTCATAATTCAGCGTCTTACTGATGATCGTATTTAAATGTGAGCTTGAAGAAAAACTCAGCCTTCCAATGAAAACCTCAGGGTATACATCTCCACCTTCCAAAGTAGTATATGGCTGGTCACCCTCGCCATTGTAGCCACTATATGACTCTGTCCATGTGGGTATATCATAGCTACCAGTAGCATCGCCAACGATATTTACATGCACAGGTGGGTTATCCCATGTCTCGTACGCTTCTTCGATATAATCTTTTAGATTGTTTCTATTATTTACAACGTTTGAGGAAGAGACATATTGCACGTCATACCCTACTCTTTTTTTCCAATCCATGAGTTGTTCTACTGTACCAAGGAGATTGCCAATATTGTTCGGTAAAACGTAGAGTATACAAGGACGTTGATATTCCACTTCATCCCTAGACATAGAACTATAGTTGATTATTAAGGATTCATATAAAGCTTCAAATTCGCGCGATCTTTTCTGCGGTACAAAAGGCATATCAACAGTACCTGACTCTACCAACTCTACTTTAGCACTGTGAATGATCATCAATTCTTTTGTTACAGGATTATACTGAAAGGGTGTCAATGAAACCTGAACCATTACAACATCCCTAAATACCATAGGTTCAGACACTGTAGCGATCTGATCTGGGAAGGTCATATCCTGTTCATAAACAGTGCCCTTGGTAAGATTACCAGTTAGCTCAGGTTCCCAGCTTTCAAACGGCAGGACCTCCACATTAGGGATGGTTTCAGAATCTTGGATAACAACCTCGACCGTATAAGCTTTTCCAGGCTCTGTGGCATAAAAGGTAGAGACTGTTGGAAGATCAGGCTGACCAGATTCTGCTTTTGAACCTGCGCCAGATATTTCTGGTTTAATGTAGAAAGTGCCATTTTTATCCACCTCAGTTAATTCAAAACCTGGAATAGAAAAACTGAGTTGTTTTTCCATACTGGTAATATCAAAACCACTGAAACTTACATCAGAGCTTTCTGATGCAACTAGAATGTTGAAAACTGCAATAATCCATAACCGACCGCATATTTTTGTCATGTCTGCCTCTATTATAATATCAATAAATGAAAGAATTCCGGATAGTAGAAACTACCAACATAAGTACCCGTTCCTGCAATAGATAAAAACGGGGCCATTGGCATCGCCCTGTCTTTATCAAAATCTGTTACTAAAGAAACGCCTAACCAGGTTAATAAACTCAAAACCGATGCACTAAATAAGGTTATGGCCATTCTGGTAGGCCCTAACCATGCCCCTAGGACTATACCCATTTGTATGTCACCAAACCCCATCCCCTGACGTTTTGTGACTGCCCATAATGCTCCCATAATAATTAGTGGTATGACTGCTCCAACAAATATACCCCAAAGTGCAGAACTTATAAATATCACATCCAGTATTATGGCAATGAAATCAATGGCTAGACCCATAAGAATGAAAACGAGAGGAATCTGGAATGTTCTTAGGTCAACAAATGCAATTCCAGCCAATACAATAACAATGAATGAAAATATAAAAGCCTCATTCATGGGAAGACTATAAAATGCCCATGTAAATGAAACCATACCAATAAATTCCATACTTGGATCTTTGATGTTCATTTCATAGCCATCAATAGAAAGCCAGTTAATGATATGCTTTATTCCATGTCCGGACATCAAACCACCAATGATTGGTAAGATCTGACCCATATTATAGTCCCGATTGCAGGGCTGAACCCAAATGGAATACAGGCAAATATGTGAGCACGACCATTAAAGCTATGACTGCCCCGACCATTAGTATAAGTAAAGGCTCGATAAGGGTTGTCATTCTGTCAACTAGTGCATCTACCTGTTTCTGGTAATAGTCTGCAGCTCTATCCAGAAGGTCATCTAATTCTCCTGTATCTTCACCGGTGGATGCTAATTGTAGCAGTATGGATGGGAATACCTCTGTCCTTCTAAGTGCCGTTGATATATTATATCCGTCCCTTATCAGATCAGATGCATCATCTATAGCTCTTTCATAGACTTTATTATCAACTACTTTTCTTAATAAAGCAGTGGTCTCAAGAACTGGAACGCCTGCACCGATGAGAATACCAAATGTCTTACAAAATTTATTCAATATAGATTGCTCAATTAATGCACCAAAAACTGGGATCTTTAGTTTAATAGTATCTAGAGTGTAACCACCTCGCTGCGTCTTGGATATGAGCCAAATTATAGAAAAGACTGTAAAAATTGAAAAAGCAAGAAAACCAATATTGTTACCAAACCAGGTACTAAAATCGATCATCTGCCGCGTGGCGGCAGGAAGCCCTGCTCCTAGTTGAGAATAGACCTGAGAAAATTTAGGTATGATCACCAAAAGCATTACCATCAGCATAGCAATGAGGAATAAGATCATGAAAATCGGGTAATTCATCGCTGACTTTACCTTTCTACGTGTATCATCCAAATTCTCAAGATAAGAAGATAATTGCTCAAGGATCTCATTCAGGTTACCGCTCA
>CACEUX010000077.1 GCA_902562835.1 uncultured Fidelibacterota bacterium | reverse complement strand
CAAAAACAATGAAAAGAACTATGAACTTTTTCAAGGCAACCCGGCGATATCCTTAAAACGAATATTTGCTCCAGAACATGGGTTCTATGGAGAAGCAAGTGCAGGTGCTAAGGTGGACTATGATGGTAAAAACACTTCAGGACCTGAAATAATCTCACTCTATGGTAAAACAAGAAAGCCAACAAAAGAGATGCTAGATGGTATCGACCTTATTATCTATGATATTCAGGATGTAGGGGCCAGGTTCTATACTTATATATCCACACTTGGGATTGTCATGGAAGCAGCAGGGGAATATGGTATTGATGTGATGGTCTTAGATAGACCAAATCCTATCGGAGGAGAGATAATTGAGGGAGCTATTCTTGATACAGCCTTTAAATCATTTGTAGGATACTATCCGATACCTATAAGATATGCCTTGACTGTTGGTGAGTTGAGCCAAATGGCTGTAAAAGAGGGTTGGCTAACTTCAAACCCACCTAATCTTACCATAGTGAAAATGGATGGCTGGAAGCGAAAAATGTTTTATGATGATACAAATCTACCCTGGGTTCCACCCTCACCCAATATTCCAGACTTAGAAACAGCGATCATATATCCTGGGATGTGTTTATATGAAGCCACTAATGTATCTGAGGGGCGAGGAACAAATAATCCATTCAAGCAAATGGGGGCCCCTTGGATGACTTATACGATTGCGAAAGAAATGAAAAATCTAAGTTTTGAAGGAGTCGACTTTAAATACGCAAAATTCAAGCCAAAGAATATTCCGGGAAAGGCAGAAAAACCAAAATTTGAAAACCAACGTTGCTGGGGACAAAAAATCGAGATAACCGATAGAAATAAATTTCGATCGGTAGAGGTTGCGATCCAAAGTATTTACATAACTTTCGGATTATTTACAGAGCATTTTCGTTTTAAACAAGGGAGATTAAATAAATTATTTGGTACCAATCAATTATTCCTTTTACTTAGGGGAAAACTAAAGAATGATAAAGGGAAATTGATCAAATCACCACCCGAATTATTAAAGACCCTTGATGAAGACAGGAAAAAGTTTTCTGTAAAATCAGCAAGTTACCATATATACAACTAAAAAATTATTTTAGATATAAAACTTTTTTATTTATTCTTTGACTTGGAGTATTTAGTTCAAGAATATAAATACCATTTGATAAACGAAAACCAGTTGAGCTAGGTGACCAACTAAGCAAGTGATTCCCTTCCCTATACTCTCCACTTGCTATAGATTCAATCAGTCTACCTCTCATATCAAATAATTTCAAATCAACATTCTCTCTTACAGGTAAATAGAAATTGATCTTCATCAAAGGATTAAATGGATTAGGATAACTGTACAACTCTATTCCGCTAGGCAAGGTACTTTTTATATTTTTTTCAGAATTCAGCCAATGAGAATTAATTGATGCGGTCAATGACTCTTCTGAGTTCATATCATCATATCCTAATGCCCAAACCATCACACCCCCGAGGTTCCTGCTATGCCCAAATTCACATTTGTGTTGAATAGATATTGGATCATCAAATGTTATGATCTTCGATTGATCTTCTTTGACAAGATAGGGACATTTGGCAATATTATCCCATTCGTAGATCCAACCATTTCCTATAAGAGGTAATATTTCACTATAATACATATCAATAACAGACCCTGTATAAGACCCGTTTATTATAGATGCATTATACTTTTTACCCCAAAACGGGATCCCCATATTGATCTTATTTTCAGGTAACCCCCTTGTATTAACTAGGTAGTTAATTCCTGTCTCTATCGAACCATCTGCATCACCTGGTGGTGATTGATATAAAGGGGAATTATGACCAGCATGGGAACTCCAACCTCCATGAATGTCATATGTCATAGCGTTGAAAAAATCTACATGTGGTCTTAAGGCGCTCATATCAAGCCATTGCCCCGACCAATTTGATATTGGAACAGCCATAGTGATCAGTAATTGAGGATCAAAACTATAAAATACAGAATCAAGTTCTTCAATAAAGTATGTAAGATTATTCTTTTGTTCGGTGGTTTGTGGAAATTCCCAATCAATATCTACTCCATCGTAACCAAAGGCAATTATCTTATCTATAATACTAGAGATAAATACAGCTCTCAATTCATATGTTGAGGTAGAGGATACAAAACCTTCCGTATGGCCCCAACCACCTAAGGCAAGAATAAACTTTCTATTATTATTATGAATATGATCTGCAATTGAAGCATCAAAAAATCCAGCAGGGGATTCAATCCTTCCTTCTTCATCTGGCCATGCAAAGGAATGATTGATATGAGTAAAGGTTTCCAGATCAAGATTCTGTGGCGGAAATGCATCCTGAACCCAGTAAGGGTAATAACCCACAACACGCTGAGAATTTAGGATACTAAAAAAAAGAAAAAGGACTATGTTGAACTTCATTGATCTATAAACTAAAAAGGGGCTTTGAATGCCCCTTTTTAGTACTAGAATATTTAAATATTCTTATTTATTTGACAAAGGTCATTCTACGATTTAGAAGAATTGAATTTGTCCTCAACTGGTATATATACATACCTGTAGATACCTTAGCACCTATCTCATTTGTTCCATCCCAATTCGCAATATGCTGTCCTGAATTCATCGCTTGATTGAGAAGTGTCTTCACTAATCTACCTTCAAGGTTGTAAACAGCGAGGTTCACATGCTCGTTAGTAGGTATGGTAAAGTCAATTCTAGTATCAGGATTGAACGGGTTAGGATAGTTCTGTTTAAGAACATAACCACTAGCTACAACGGTTTTGGGATTATCATCAGAAATAGATGACATATCAGCTGCATAATGAAAAATAGCATTAGTGTAAAAGTCAGCTAAGTATATGTTTCCATCAGCATCCCATGATGCACCACGTGGACCATCTGTGACTCCTTCACCAGAACCATCAAGGTTGTG
>CACEUX010000076.1 GCA_902562835.1 uncultured Fidelibacterota bacterium | reverse complement strand
TTAGGTTGGGAGGAGTATCCTGTGGGTGGTGCATTTAATGGTAATTCACAATTGGATATATCAGACTATGCTGGTGACGATATCAGGGTCAGATTTACTGGTAGGGTGGACGATAATGATGATGGTGGCAATGGGAATGGACTCTACATTGATGATCTTCATATTTGGAGTATAACATATAGTGATGTGCCACTGGTTGATAATCTTGAGGCCTATGCCTCAGATAATCAGGTTGTCATAGTTTGGGATATGCCAGCTGGTGGTAGTTATGATAATGAAGAAATATCTTATGTTGATGGTTCATTTGAAGATGCTATTATGATGTCTTCAGGAACATCAGTTATGGGTCAATATTTTGATATGCCATATGGTGCAGAAGCAGCATATGCAAATTCATGTTCTGTTTGGGGAGAGCCTGGCTTTAGTGGTGCTACAACTTTATATGGCTTCCCTGTTCTTGCTGGTATACCTCAGCCAGAGGCGACCTATACATCTCAGATCACACTGCAAGAAGGTCAATGGAATTATTTTGATCTGGGTTGGACATTCACAGGTGACTTTCTGTTAGCCGTTGAGGTTAGTACGACGGTTGGAGTCGGTATAGATTCTGATAATGCACCGGGACAATACTCTTGGGCAAACCTTGGCGGTTGGCAGCCTTGGACAGAAGTGGCCTCGGAGTATGGTTTAACGGATGGTGAGTTCGGTATTTCTGCAAACGTGACTACTGTTGGTGCGCAAACACCCGTTTTTAATGTATACAGATCAGTAAATGGAAGTGAATACAATATCATGTTTAATGGCTCTGGAGTGGAAGAGAATCAATACACCGATAATACAGTTGAAAATGGGAATGAATACTGCTATGAAGTGACAGCGGTATATGGCCAGAATGAAGGAAACCCCGCAGAGCCAATTTGTGCTATTCCTGAAGCGCAAACTGTTTATGAGATAGCTTATGATGATGGTACTCAAGAGCACAGTGTTAATGCTGGAGAGAATAATCCCTTGTGTGTAAAATTCACACCAGATGATTACCCAGTGAATCTTTACAGAGCAAATTTTTATTGTATTGGAACATCTGCAGGCGTTGGTCTTGTAAATGTCTGGGATGATGATGGAGAAGATGGTATGCCAGGGTCACTTTTGATAGAGAACTTGCCAATAACATTTGCTGGCGAATCTTGGACTCCTGTTCCACTAAGTGTCTATGAAATTATAATTGAGACCGGAAGCTTTTATGTTGGTTGGACTGAGACTGATCAGACCCCAGAAATTGGTGTTGATTCAGATAGCCCCTCAGATAATAGTTATATTGATGTAGGTATCGGTCTAGGTTTTCAACCCTTTGGTGATTACTGGGATGGTGCAATTATGATTCGTGCAGAGGTTGACTCATTAAGCTCTACATCTTCTATTGATCTCAATACCAATATACCAGGGTCATTTGAATTGAGGCAGAATTATCCAAATCCATTTAACCCGATCACGACGATAGAATTTTCTCTTGTTTCAGAGGGCCTCGTCAATATATCCCTTTACGACATTGCAGGAAGAAAGGTAAAAGATATTCATAGCCAAACTATGGGTAGTGGATATCATTCCATTAAACTGGATGCAAGCGGGATAACATCCGGAATGTACCTATACTCATTAAATATGATCGGTAAAAATAATGACCTACTGTTTTCTTCAACACGTAAGTTGGTACTATTAAAGTAGCGGGATAAAATACTATATTCTTAATCTATTCCGAATAATCTTAAAAGAGATGCCATAATGAAAAACTCCCTAATAATAATTGTATTCTTCATTTTCCATTTTGCTGAAGCAGATCAAATAGCGGACGATCGGTTTATTGTATATATTAATAACTTAGTAGATAATTTTCATATTAATGAGAATTCTGGTAAAACAAATGTTGAGGAACTTAATAAGCAGTTAGATAAAGTTGGCTCTAAGAGCATATCTCAATGGTTAAAAAGAGCAAAGGCTCAAGATCGAGATGGAGATATTTATTTAAATCGTTTTTACATTATTCATTTATCAGAAGGTCATCCGGATATCCAATCTTTGTTGAAAGATTTTGAATCCCTAGAATGCATAAATACCGCGGAGATAATCGTAGCAGCAAATCCTCACTATATACCTAATGATAACTATTGGGGTACTCAATATGAAATGACTCTTATTCAAGCAGATCTTGCCTATGACCTATGGGATATTGACAATGGCGAAATTCCTGGTCAAAGCGATACCACTCAATATTCAGTAGCAGTTGTCGATGAGGGCCTAGATTGGGATCATCCTGACCTTATAAACGATATTTGGCAAAATTTGGGTGAGGATGCAGATGGAGATGGTGTTGTCCTTGTTCAATCAGGAAATAACTGGATATTTGATCCAGGTGATGTGGATGGAATAGACAATGATGGGGATGGATATGAAGATAATTTCATTGGTTGGGATTATGGAACTGATGATAACGATCCTGTTCCATTAAATAATAATTATTCTCATGGAACCCAAGTTGCAGGTAATGCAGGTGCATCCACTAATAATCAATACGGTTTAGCCTCTGCTGGTTGGGGCACTAAGGTGATGGGAGCTAATTGTGCTACTGGTACAGATGGGACCATGTGGACAACTGAGGTCTTTCCAGCGCTTCTTGGTTCTGCTCAAATGGGTGCAAATGTCGTAAACCTTAGTATCGGTTACGATGCTTATCTAGCTTATGGTCAAAATGTCATTAATAACGCCTACAATAACTATGGTGCTATCATAGTTGCTTCATCAGGTAATGGAGATGCTAATGGTGACACTAATTTTGATACGCAATATCCAGCCGGATATGACAACGTAGTATCTGTTTCTGCGGTTGCTGCAAATGATAATTTTCCTTGCTGGCCTACGGCTGGTGAGACTGTAGATATTTGTGCACCAGGTGAGTATGTTGTTACTACTCAAATAGGTGGAGGATACAATTTACAAATATCTGGTACTTCATTTGCTGCTCCAATAACATCCAGTGCAC
>CACEUX010000075.1 GCA_902562835.1 uncultured Fidelibacterota bacterium | reverse complement strand
CCATTTACGGAAAGTTGTTTGATATCGGATTAATTGTCAGCATCATGCTTAGTGTCATTGTAGTAATGTTAGATAGTATCAGCGGATATCATGAAGCCTACGGTGATTTGTTTTACTTATTAGAGTGGGTGTTTACTATCTTTTTTACTATTGAGTATGGTTTACGCATATATTGTATCCGCCTGCCTTCAAGCTATATCTTCAGCTTCTTTGGTATTATCGACCTACTTGCAATTATCCCAACTTATTTAAGTGTCTTATTCCCAGGAGCAGCTGTGTTCTCTGTCATAAGGGTATTGCGTGTTCTTCGTGTATTTCGGGTTTTAAAACTAGTCCAATTCATGGGAGAAGCAGAGCAGCTGAGAAAAGCGATGTATGCTAGCAAGAATAAAATATTTGTATTCCTATTTTATGTAATGACACTTGTGGTTATTCTAGGATCTGTAATGTATTTAGTTGAGGGAGAAGAATCAGGTTTTGATAATATCCCAAGAAGTATTTACTGGGCGATTGTTACATTGACCACAGTTGGTTATGGGGATATTTCTCCGCAAACAAATCTAGGACAGGTCATAGCAGCCATGATCATGATCATGGGTTATTCCATTATTGCAGTACCTACAGGGATTGTCACTTCAGCAATGCGCTTCACAGAAAATAAACAGCAAATACAATGCGCTGTCTGTGAAGATAAAAACCAGAGAAAAGGCTCAAAATTTTGCAATAATTGTGGTGCTAAATTTCATAATGATAACTAAGGTTTTAGCAGTTGGGATATAATCCAAATAATAGACCGATCAATCAATCCAGAATCAAAGATATGGAAATGAGTGATGAATGGATCATCGGTCTTTTGGATAAAATAGAAGTAGGGCATATCAGCACACTAAATGGTGATCAAGTTTTCATCAACCCAACTTCCTTTTTTTATAGTAAAGATAAACATGAGATCTATTTCCATTCTAATGCATATGGAAGAATGCGTTTTAATGCTGAAAATAATCCCAAAGTTTGTTTCGAGTGCTTCAGGTCTGGGCGCCTATTACCTTCTAATCTTGCATTAGAAATGAGTTTCCAATATGAATGTGTGATCGCATATGGCCACATTAGGGTAGTCGATACAATGGACGAAAAACGTGAAGTGCTTAACGGTTTATTAAAAAAATACTTTAATGAGATGGAATCAGGTAAAGATTATCGTCCAATAACAGACGGAGAATTAAAACAGACATCCGTTTATGGAATCAATATCGACTCATGGAGTGGTAAGAAGAACTGGGAAGAAAAGGCAGAACAAGCTGAGGAAGGAGAATGGCCCGACCTAGATGAAAAATGGGGTCGTTTTTAGTAGATGACAACATTGTCCTGGTAAGGAATCATGAGTTAGTTCCATGGCATGGCATGGATAAAAGTGCTTTTGATAAACCATCATTCCAAATAAAAGGTCTAGGTAATAAGCATTATGACAAAGACTCGATTGGTGGAACAACCACTGTCATTATAGATAGTTCTTCAAAAAAGGTATTAAGTGAATATTTAAGTCTTAGTGGCACTCAGCAAAATTGTGCTGGAGGGGTGACCCCATGGGGAACTTGGCTATCCTGTGAAGAGAATATTGATAAAAAAGATTCGAAAAAAACTCCACATGGTTATGTTTTTGAAATTGACCCAAGAAAAAAGGAACTTGAGAAACCAATACCCTTAAAGGCAATGGGGCGTTTTAATCATGAAGCGGTTGCATTTGATAGGTTTAACAATGCATATCTAACTGAAGATAGAATGGATGGATTAATTTATAAGTTTATTCCTAACAGAAATAAATCCCTCAGCTCAGGGAGCCTGCTTGCATTACAAATTGAAGGTCAAATTGATTCAAGGAATTGGAATCTTTTGAAAATAAAGAAAGGTGAGAAGTACACTGCCAGTTGGGTTAAGATCGATGATAATGATCCCGATGATGATACCATGCGTTACGAAGGTATCCAAAAAGGCGCAACACCATTTGCACGGCCTGAAGGAATAATCCAAAGTAATGAATCAGTATTTATTTGTTGCACTGCTGGAGGACCTTTGAAGAAGGGACAAATTTGGAAATTAACCTCAATATCTCCTGAAAAGTCTGTCATTGAACTGTGGTATGAAGTAGAAGATAAAAATTCAATTAACATGCCAGACAATATAACAGTTGCTCCATGGGGTGATCTAATAGTTTGCGAAGACAATTCTAAATTAAATCGTTTATGGGGAATTAATTCATCTGGAGAATCATACCTTATAGCTTCAAATAATTATACAAAATCAGAATTCGCTGGAGTCTGCTTTTCCCCTTTGGATAATACTATGTTTGTTAATATCCAAGGTAATGGCATGACCTTATTAATTGACGGAAACTGGAATGAAGTGATCATATGATGAATCCTTTGTATCCAACGAACACTTTACCACTTAAATAACACCTACAGGTCCCAAATTTGTTTTTTCTAATGTTTTATGATTAGTATTAAGAATATTTATAAATTATTAGATGGAATTATTTAAACCAAATCAAAATAAAGCAGAAAGAGTTTTAAGGTTTATCGTAGCATTATTCTTATTGCCTGCTCCATTAATTCATGGCCCAACCTCATATTCCTTAATAATATGTGCAGTTGGAATTATTTTACTTTTTAATGCATTGGTCGGTACTTGTATGATATATAAGACCTTGGGAATAAATACCTGTAAAACTTAACTACCTTTCCTAGAAACAATAATATTTTAGTATATATCTGTAAGGGTTGATGAAGAGATGCTTTCTTAAAACAGATCAAAATTGAGTATGCATTGTAATCTTCAAAAAATTGAGATATTTAATTAGCATATATGATATTTATCACAATATGTAAATAAATCGTCCTCATGTATAAATTATTTTCATCAATACTTCTTTTTATTTCAATAATTATAGCACAACCATCATACGAATTTGAGATCTTTCAAATTCCCAGCATGGAGACGCCTCTAGGGATAAATAGCAATGGAACCAAAATTGTTGGAACAAACTTTGGTGGTCAGGCAGTATTTTGGTCGGACTCTAC
>CACEUX010000074.1 GCA_902562835.1 uncultured Fidelibacterota bacterium | reverse complement strand
TTTGGACGCGGTGCTAGGCATACTGGAAAAAGCGTAACAAAGATGCCGCCTAAGAAATTACCAGTTAAGCATGAGCCCGCATACATTAATACATTTGGAGCAGACCATAGGTTTGGTCCTATCACTCATCATTCAGGAAATTCAGGAAGGGATAGTGAGTGGTTTGCAACCTTGCTTGATTCATCATTAAATGGGTACGGCCCTTATAATCCAACCCCTAATCCTCTGTCATATGCTCTTGATGAAGGTTATTTGGCTGTTTACAGACAGTTTCAGGGTCTAAATGCGACCGCTGGTTATATCGGTGCTTCACAGTCAGAGGATGGTGAAGAGTGGTTCACAGAACAAACTTTGAATACGCGATATCCAACGGGAGAAGAAGAACCAGATCTTCCAACAGCTACAGGGACTCCTCAAGGTCGTTATCCAAGCGCTGGATTTGCACCTGGTGGTAACCCAACAGCAATTTGGAATGAATATACCAACTCAGATCATGGTGGAGGTACTTATGGAGGATATCCACTCTATACATATGACTCCCAAGGTATTGGTGAGTTCTCAACCTGGGTAAATCCTTTTCATTTAAATAATGGTTGTAATACTACGCCTTGTGATCCTATGGATCTTTGGAATGGTAATTCATGGGTAAATAGTGGTGGTGGAGCAGACCCTAGATTAACTTCAATTTATAATGCGTGGTCAAATACGCCTGCAGATTACTTTTTCATATCAAGTAATTTTCATGCAAATGGATACTTTATTCTTAATAATGCCTACATCATCGCAAGTGATGGAGAAACAACACCTAATGGGGATCCCTTATGGTACGACTTTGGGAATTATACCTCCAGACCTGATTTTCACATAAACCCCGATGGTGTTGGATATATGGGGCAGATCAGTTACTCATATTACAGCGATACAGATGAACCTAAACTTCATACATTTTTTTATAAGAAGACTGAAGATTATGGTGAAACCTGGACATCAGATGAAGGATTTGAAGGCTCAGGCTATAATTATATCAATGATGAAACCATGGTGAGACTAACAGATTCATTATTTCAGGTTTTTACTGATAGTCCAGAAGACTACCCTTACCAATTATGGTACCCTGATGCAGTCTGTGATAGTGTTGACGAATCCACAGGTGATACAATTTCAATAGCATGTGGTGACTCGATTTACTATTCAAACGTGGATGGTCCATGTTTCCTAACCCCAGGATTATTTATGTACTATGATTTTGACATTAGAACCGATTCAGATGGTGGATTGCACCTCAGTGCTGTAGCAGTCCCAATGCTGTGTCCAGATTCTGTTGGTGGTTGTGAGGATTCTGATGGCGATGGACTAGCGGATTCTCTCTATCTTGAAGGAAGGTTTGGAAGTGGAGGGCATTACTATTTTTATAATCCCGACCCAATGGATCAGCCCAATAATTGGAGATTAAGTTTGTTAAATGACCTTTCTGATACCTATTATGCTGATTGGGCCACGTCTGATATTCCTCACATCAATTCAGGTTCCTATCCACCACAATACTATTTTTACCCACAAATAGCTTTAAGTGGTGAAGAAGATAGCCAGGTGATGTGGTACGCAGGTTACGAGGGTTCAGCATTCACCTGGAGTGAAGACACGATGTTTTACTATCCTCAAGATATAGATATCTATATGGCTAAATCAACAGATCTCGGCGCCACATGGACCGATCTTGAAAATATTACAAATACACCAGGCGGTATCTACCCAGATAAATCTCTAGAAGTAGGTATCCACATGGGTTCAAATGGAACAGATGATGAAGTCGCTGTCTTTTTCCAGATGCCTGACTTCTATACCGAAACCTACCCTCCTTCAACAGGCTATGAAGATTTTATGAATAGGGTCTATGTAGGAATCTATAGTAATGATGCTCAAGGAGAAGGTGGAAATGTTGGAACTGATTACGAAAATCTAAACCCAATGAAGTTCACACTACAGCAAAATTATCCTAATCCTTTCAATCCAGTCACCCAGATCAAATACGATATGGATAAGGCTGGAGATGTTGTTTTAGACCTCTTTAATATTCGCGGTGCAAAAGTAAGAACGCTTCTAAGTGAACGCCGCGAGGCTGGTTCTCATCAATATACCTTTGATGGTTCTGAATTAGCCAGTGGTGTATATTTCTATAGCATGACAGCCAATGGGATCAATCAGACCCGTAAGCTTGTGCTTATGAAATAAAGATATAAATATTAAATATAATTTCAATAATAAAGTGGAACTTTGTGAGGGCAGAGTTCCACTTTATCGTTTTAATATTAAATTAGATGGAGGTCCTCATGCGATCTTATAAAATATTATTTATCATGTTCAATCTTCTTGCAGCAAAGGATATTACTTATAAGATCCACACTTCAGGCGTGCAAGAACAACATATAATTTCATTGAGCGGTGGCGTCAATGATAATAATATTTTACAAACCTCGCGAACTTCTCGAGAAGATACATCGACTGTGTGGTTACAGGATTTTGAGGGTGATATATCCGACTGGACAATGGAAGAAGGCTGGGAGCTAACAGAAGAATCAAGTTATAGCCCAAGCCACAGTTTCAACTTTGATGATGATAATTATGGTTTAGTATCTAGTCTTGTTTCGCCTATAATAAGTGTTCCAAGTCTAACGTCAGAATTTGAATTACTTAAAATGAATTTTGCCCTTTGGGTTGACTTTCCAGATTTTGATGGAGATGCGGATAACTACCTTGATGACTATTACTGGGTTGATATTGCCAACGTAAGTGATGTACCTGTTTATTTTCATCAGACATCCTCTGATGCATATGATGGCCAAAGTTGGTGGTGTGGCGATGCTGGAGTTGGCGGATATCTAGATGCATGGGTGCAGCTTCTTCAATCACCTACCATTACAGTTCCAGTGGGTGGAAATCTATCTGCTATGATGAAATGGGGAATTGAAGATTATGTCGGTGCAACAGTTGGAGGGACATGTACCGATGGCTGGGATGCCGCAAATGTACGTATATCTAATGATGGAGGGGCAACTTGGAATATCCTTAATGGAGATGATCCATATGATTTTTATTACGGGTATGGATGGATATATAATGATGCCGAATATGATTGCGGAGGTTCCTTAGAGCAAGTAGCAGCAGGATGGGGGTCTCAATCCGACTGGCATGAAGTCAATTTTGATCTAGGAAATTATGTCGGACAGGACGTCCTGATACAATTTGCTTTCGGAT
>CACEUX010000073.1 GCA_902562835.1 uncultured Fidelibacterota bacterium | reverse complement strand
ATTTTGTTTATTTAATGCCCAAAAATATTATTTTATTTTTGACTTATAGGATATTTTACTTTTAAAATTTGGTAGTGGAATTTTCCTTTAACCAAATATTGAAAGGGGGTGATCAGTTGTCTAATTCAAGTAATTTGCTGACCTCCAATAATTCAGCAAAATAAATCCACGTTGCTGCCGTTGTGAGGTCAGCTTCAATAAATAAAAAACGCATCTTACTTTAGATGCGTTTTTTATTTACAAACTCATATACTTTAATACCATTATTACCATAAGCATAAATGAAAATAATAAACCGATATGACCAGGGGTTTTTAACCCTCTTTCATAGCATGGCCTTGCCGCAATAGCTGGTAATATGGCGAAAAGTACAGACGGAGAATATTGTATCAAAAAAGGGACGTCTTTTGTATTATTCACAGGAACTACTAAGTTAAAAAAAATAGATAATACTACTACCACCGTTCCAAACCAGCCTAGAAAATTGAACAAAGGTACACCATAAAAGGACCCTGGCTTACTCCATGACCAGCGGCCTTCATCAACTGCAATTGGATCTAAGATCATATCCAGGATCATTAAAAGAATTCCAGTAAAGATAATTAAAGAAAATCCTGTATCGAATGTCTGCTGGGCAACTATCAAGCCTGTAATAAGTGAAGAATAATTCAGACCCATATAGATCAATCCAGACCAAACAAGCGGAATCAATATTGGAATCCCAAATATCATAGGGCCTGGGGTAGAGTCTGGTTTATAATGGTATTTCCCTCCAAAGATCAAACCATATTTTGAACCAATAATTTCATGAACTGTACTTACGAAAATTGCAACTAGCACAAATGATAGCATACTCCCCCATCCTAAAAAAATTGACCCGTGATAAAGTAAATAACCATATCCTAAAATAATCTGTAAAATCCTAACCCTCTCTGCTTTAAGATAATGAGGATCATCTCCAAATTGATTATCTTTAGCAAACCAAACCAAGTTTCCAAAACGAATAAACCTATAAAGGAGGGGAGTAGATAAGACCAAGACTACAAAAAGATAAAATAATAATTTTTCTAGGATGCTAAACCTTTATCCTTTTTTCATACATGTCTTGATAGTATTTCATACAACTTTTATAAATGTGCGAAAGTTTTTTATCGAGCTTTATATCCTTTTCTTGAAATGGTTTAAAGCCGGTTGAATTATTAACGCTGTTATACCAGTAAGGTGCCCAGACACCATCTGAGTCTCTACCACCACTTGGCCATTTGAGCATCTTATGAGAAAATTTAATATCTATTTCATGGCATAAACTTTTTAAAGAATTTTCAGGGTCTTTAAGAATATCTGTTGCATCTATTATGGGCGGGGTTTCTCCAATCTCCTTTTCAATATATTGAACAATCTCACTTTGTTGCCTATATCCTAATAAGTCCTCATTATCCACAGGAAACTGTTCGCCGTAACTTGAGATCACATACAATGGGTCTCTAATTAATACGCAGTTCTTAACACTACTTATCCAATTTATGCTGCACCCTTTAAGATTATGCTGTGCCATATGCTTTTGATACCAAATCGATTTTCCATTAGGAATAGATCCTATGCAAATATCCACTATATCGTTCCAATTAGTATTTTGTGATCTGAGAACCAGATCTCTGCCTGGATGATCAATGCCTGTTTTTTCTAAGTAATGAGCGTAAAATGGTTCATCAAAGACATCTGTATCTGCTCTGTTTTCAAATGAACGCATCATAGCTGTAGAAAGACTGCGTGGCCCTGACCACATTGCTATAATTGTTCTTGACATTATTGTTCACATTGCTTTTCAAGATCCAAGGCGTACCATTTTTGTAATTTTTCTGTAAGCACCCCACGTATCCCGTTTCCTATCACATGCCCATCAACAGAGATAACTGGTACAATACCCGCAAAGGTACCCGTAACAAATACTTCATTCGCACTATGAACGTCATCTAAGAGAAAATCTTTTTCAAGGATCGTAACATCGTTTTCTTTACACAAATCAATTACATTAGACCTGGTGACTCCATTCAAACAATGTTTGCCTGAGGATGTCCAAACTTCTTGATCTCTAATAATAAAAAAATTAGTTGAATTGCAAGTTGATACATAGCCATAAGGGTCTAACATGAGCCCTTCATCTACGCCTAATTTATCAGCTTCAATACAAGCTGCTATGCAATTATGCTTACTTAACGAATTGATTCTTGGGTCTTGCGTCCTATTATCCCTTATAGTTTTTACAGTACCTAGCGTTATTCCCTTTATCTTAACTTGTTCGCTTGCTTTTTTATATTCCGGAATAATTACCAAGGTGGGCTTACCTATGGTAACCTTTGGGTCTTGATAAGGAGTGATCTTGATTCCACGAGAAACGATTAAGCGTATATGCACGTCTGTCGTCATTCTGTTTTTTTCTAGGGTAGACCTTATAGCTAACTCTATCTGCTGCTTCGTTTGGTCAATATCCATTGCAATGGCCTTAGCTCCAATATATAATCTATTTAAATGTTGATCAAGATGTATTATTGTTCCTTTATAAAGTCTTATCCCTTCCCAAACTCCATCACCCAAAAGGTATCCACTATCCATAACAGAGACCTTTGCATCTGACCGATGAAAAAATTGGCCATTGATATAGATCATGATATCTTCATTCCGACTATCTATTTCGTAGTCGTGGGTGGATGCCATAGATTATCCTTTTTGCACTTGTCTTAATCTTTCAAAAACTATCGCAGATACCGCAGCACTAACATTCAAAGAATTTGTTTTACCCTGCATGGGAATAGTTGCGATAAAATCACAAGATTTGAATACCTTTTCACGAAGGCCACGTCCTTCACTACCAACAATGATCACTGTCTTCCCGATCAATTCTACTTCATACCATGGTTTTGCATTAATGCCATTTTCAAGACCTATGGTCCAAAAACCACTTTTCATGTTTTAAATGACTAGATACTGTAAAATTAATTAACAGTATTTACCATGAAAAAACCAAATAATCAGTTTCTTGTTTGCAAAGGGATTAATAGTGCTATTTCAATATTATCCTCTGGACAATATGATGTTGACTATGTTGATATTTTGAAAGGCGGGAGGGCTTTTAAAGATGATAGTATTAAACCTTTTTTGAGTTCTTTCAATTTTAATATTTTAGAAAAAGAACAATTTTATAAAAAATACCCTGGAGATAGAAGCCAGGGGATTGTTATCACTTTTCAAGCAAGTATAATCTCAAATGATATGCCAGAGTTTAATGATGAGGAAGATGTATGCCTTCTTGCCTTGGATCAGATCGAAGATCCACAAAACT
>CACEUX010000072.1 GCA_902562835.1 uncultured Fidelibacterota bacterium | reverse complement strand
ATTAAAATCTAAAAAATAAAATTATTATTTAACGATCATCATTTTTTTTGTTTTACTGAATAACTCTTTTTTATTCATTGAGTCATTTACGATCAACTGATAAAAATAGATACCAGAAGGCAATTTAAATCCTTTCCTATCTTTGCTATGAAATTTAAATGTATGGCGCCCAGGAGGTTTTATTTTCTGCTCTAAATTCAAAATATTACGGCCCAAGATGTCATAAATATTTATCCTGACCAAAGACCACTCCTTCAGGTCGTATGAAATAGTGGTAGAGGGATTGAATGGATTGGGAAAATTCTCATACAATTTAAATTCATCAGGTAATATCATCTCATGACCAGATTCATTTATAGAAGTACTGAAGCGATTTGAAACAATCGATTGCATCTTACCATCTCCCATGTCGCCGGTCACGGTCCAAGTGAACAAACCTTGGGAGAGGTTAACTCCCATGAGCATGCTCAAGAGATCATTCTTACCAACCTTGGCCTGATTATCTTGGGTATATAACTCCATGTAGGATGTATCCATATCACTCGTTCCGGTTGAATATGGAAGACCAATGATCAAATGATATTCTTGGATATCCACATCCACTCCATGGGAGAAGTTCCACTCAAATTGGATACTGTCATCTGAAGAGGCATTCATGGTGATCGTGGTGTCAGTCACAGGCGCAGTCAATACGATGTTAACCGAGTCCACACTTGGCATAAAGGAGAGACTCGGGTAATAAATGGGGTACGGTGTAAACTTTGAGAAATTGTTTGCCTCATTACTATAGAAACTCACATGGTCGCTACTATCGATCACCCCTAGTGCAAAGGAATATTCTCCAGGCTCAGTAATAATATCATCCATGTCGATCAATATGCTTGAACTGGGGTCCAAGGAGAAGATTGTATCCAATGCCGTGCCTAGGCCATGATCAACCACACCGATATTCATCTCATTATTGCTCTCACCCCAGCCCTCTTTATCATATCTGTAGATAACAATTCCACTGTCAAGATGGTGTACTTCACTGACAAAGAGATTTAGGCCTATGTCCCACTCCCCCTGAACTGATGGTGGTACCTCGAACCTGATAAAGGCAACGTTGTTGTGTTTTACATCTAGAAACTGTTGCTTTGTAGGCAAGATCTTAACGTGCATGGTGGTATCTAGAGATCTATCATTCAAAGGATAGATGTCATTATCAACTTGAAAGGTCCATAGACCCCCACTCTTTCCATCAACCATAACCGACCAGGTGTAGTTTCCGCTTGGCTGAAATGGCTGGAAACATACATTGTTTGGATAATCAAATAGCCCAGTCCTGTTGACACCAGGTCCATTAATGTTAACAGTCGCTGTCGTCCCGGTATAATCCTTCTTATATGGATAGTTCCATACAACACTATAGTCTGGAATCACATCCACAGCATTATTCCGGGGAATCGGAAAACTAGGATGGGGATAGCGATATCCAGGAATCCAATAGACAGAGTCACCATATTCATAGGCACCAATATCTGGAGCATCACCCACATATCTTCGGTTCTGTCCTGGAAAGGATGGAGGCCAATTGAACTGCAGATCTTGACCGTCATTTATTCCAGGTATGACCTTGCCTGCGTCAATCAAACTGGATCCCTTTCTAGGCCTGAAATCATAGTCCTGAGAACGGTTAGTAGGATGAGAATTACTTGTTTCATGATTATAGAGATTAAGATACCATGGATCTGCCATTTCTCGATGTATCGAGCTGTGGCCTAGTGACCTGCCAAACCAGATTCCTAAATCCAATAGGTGAGGAGCATCCATTGGCTGGTTAATTCCTGTCTCTGATTCAGGGTAGGTCCAGCAATCTGGTGAAGGACAGGTAAAGGAAGCCTCAATAAAAGAGTTACTGATCTCAGTGTTGATATTTCCTGGCGTGTAGTTCAAGTGAAAACCTTGGTTGAACTCATCCGGCTCACCGTACTTACCTACAAATAGATCAACATCCAACATTCTATTATCATAGGCGGTCACATGATGGACATCATGGAAATCACCCTTAAGTCTCATTCCACGATTATTTCCGATGGTAATGATATTATGTATGTCACCTCTTCTATTTCCTGCACCATTCCCTCCACCATCTATCCTTATTCCATTGGCACCTGGGCCATTGATGATCCAATTATATCTTGTCATGGATCTCGGAGCGCCATGCGCACCTCGATTTATGCCGCTACAGTCACAGGGGTCTTTGAAGTCCTCAATCCTACAATATTCCATAAGGGATCCTCCCCCAACTCCACCGATCTTACTGTTCTCAAATGTAACATACCTGCATATTTGACCCATGTTAGCTGCACCTCCATACGGATTTGCCCACCAATCCATGTTTGTAAAGAGGCAATTTTCAACCCGGCTCTTTATCCCATAAATTTTTATCGGATATACGTAGGGAATCTCACTGAACCTACAGTTGACAAACTCTGCATTCCAGGTATAGATCCCGGTGCATAAATTTCCACGACCCATGTAGGCAGGGAGCGTGATATCATGAAGCTGCTTGAATTCACAATCCTCGAACAGAATATTGATGCCTTCGATTTTCATAGACCCTCCGAAGAATTCAAGATTTCTGAATTCTAGATTCACAGCCCTTCTGATGTGTAACATCCTGTGCAGCACCCTAATTCTTACATTTGTAGAATTAGGCAAGAATCGAGGATCGGCATATATGTATAGTTCCTCGCTTGCAGGGTCATACGCCCATTCTTCCAACGTATCTAAAAGATCAAGTCTCGCTAAACCCTGTTCGCGGTCGACATTCCAATCTTGGATATCTGCCTGTACAATATCATTTTCCCAGTATGTTCCTGGTTCCCGATCATTTGGACCTCCGTAGGATGGGTCAGTTGGATTCTTTATGTTGGGTGTAACAGATGGCACCTGATACCTCCCATCGATCCAAACACCATACACATCCCTAAAAGGTCTCTGGATCTGGTCAGCAATAGCAGATGAGTCAAGTGTTGCTTTATATACAGAATGTCCATTATAGACGGTAGGACTCCAGTCCACATCTATTGATATGGTTCCATCGATAACAACCCTCTCATTTGGGTATGGTTCTATGGTTATGGTATTTGTGCGCGGGCCACCAAAGTTAGGGTCTAGTTGTCCCCAGACATATCCAGTCTCATCATTGAGTCCATCTCTCATAATGAACTCCGTATATCTACCCTGCCTTAATATGATATGATCCCAAGGCTGCGCATGCTCCAATGCAGTTTCTATTGTTGGATATGGACAATTCATGCTACCATCTGGTTCTGGGCAATCACTAGAAAAATAACGTGATCTGAGTATGGGGCCAATCATTACACCATGATAATCA
>CACEUX010000071.1 GCA_902562835.1 uncultured Fidelibacterota bacterium | reverse complement strand
GAAAATGACAAAACGTACTTCAGTAAACTTTGATACATTTTTTCCAATTGGACAACGGTCGGAAACATACAGGCAGGGGTGGGGGATCGGATATGATATTGAAACTGGAGGTCATGTTTTCCAATTAATGCTCACCAATGCTCGAGGATCATTTGAAAGTGAATACATAGAGAATGCTTCTGGTATATTAGAAGATTTAGATCTCTACCTTGGATTTAATATTGCCAGAGTATTTTACTTGTAGTCGATTCTCCCCAAGCACCAAAAGGAATTATTAAATTATAATGTGACTGTCATTATAGAATCATATAAATGCTAGATATTATTTTCAAATATATAAATCTCTTTGTAAAGGAGGTCTGGAATCTTTGCGTAGACATGGCTCCTTATCTGCTGTTAGGTATGTTGGTTGCTGGGTTGATATCAGTTTTCATCAATAGCAATTTTATTTATAAACATATTGGCGGTAAAAATATAGGTTCTATCGTAAAGTCAACTATATTTGGAATCCCTTTGCCTTTATGTTCTTGTGGTGTCATTCCCGTTGCCGCAACACTTAGAGAGTCAGGTGCATCAAAAGGCTCTACAGTATCCTTCCTTGTCTCTACTCCCCAAACAGGTGTGGATAGTATTTTTTTAACCTACGGAATGTTAGGTCCCGTTTTTGCATTATTTAGGCCTCTTGCAGCTCTTTTTTCAGGCATAATTAGTGGGGTTGTTATAAACAGCCTTGATAATGATATTCACCACCACTCCATAGATAACAGCAATAATTCAAAACCTAAAGACCCTTTTGATAAAAGAATCTTATCTGGACTTAAATATGGATTTATAACCTTGCCAAAAGATATAGTTACTCCCCTAATTCAAGGGCTTATTGTTGCAGCCGCAATAGCTATTTTTATACCCCCTGATTTCATAGCTAAACATTTTGCTTCCAGTACCTATATCCAGTTTATAATGATGTTAGCCGTATCATTACCAATATATGTTTGTGCGACAGCCTCAATACCGATCGCAGTTGCACTTATGGCTAAAGGTATCACGCCGGGTGCTGTATTTGTTTTTTTAATGGCTGGACCTGCGACCAATGCTTCTTCGATCGCAATTATAAAAAATATTTTAGGTAAAAGAACTTTATATCATTATGTTGCTCTGATTGCATCTACGGCGCTCATATTTGGTATTATCCTTGACACGTTCTTAACCATTACTTTACCCGAAATATCAAGCCATGGTCACCGTCATGGTATGGAGGGCTATGGTCCTACCATTATATCTTTGATATTTCTTTTAGTCTTGGCAAATGCATATTTTGCTAAGTTTAGACCAGAAAAAGAGTCTTCTTCAGAACTAGAAAATGAAATGAAAAATCAACAAGAGCAAATAGCAATCACAGTAGATGGAATGACCTGCAGTCATTGCAAAGAAAGTGTAGAGAGTGCAATATATAGTTTTAATGGTGTGGTGAATGCTTCTGTTGACCTTTTAACCGGTAAGGTTTTAGTCTCTGGGGCAGGCATTGATAAAGAGGCTTTAAAAGAGAAGATCACAGCAAAGGGTTTCTCAATAAAGTAATAGAATATATTTTGGGTGATCGATTAAATTTCTTATTCAATTATCAATCTTAATTCATGAAATATCTTAAATATTATATTTCACCAATAACGATCATATTGGCAATCTATACCTGCTCCTCAGGGGCATACCACTCCACTCTTTTTTTTATTGGGGTCTCATTATTTATCATTCTTGGAGATATTTTTGTCAGAGAAGATGCGAATGAAGATCAATATTCTCATGTCTATTTATTAGACCTTCCTATGTATATAAATTTTCCACTTTTAATGATACTTGTTTCAATTACTGTATTTGTACTGAGTAATGACCCATCTATTGCATTTGCTGAAATTCTAAAGAATTATCTAAATATAGATCTTGTTAATATGAGACAATCGATAACTCTATCGGATTCAATATTCCTTACAGCATTAACTGGATTATTCATAGGAATTATGGGTACAGTTCCTGGGCATGAGCTGGTTCATCGAAAAAAAAGTAAGTTTGATATGTTCATGGGTAATTGGCTTTTAGCATTCTCTTGGGATTGTGCATTTGCTGTAGAGCATGTTTATGGTCATCACAAGCATGTAGGCCTTCCTACTGATCCAGCGACTGCAAAAAGAGGAGAGAATATATATTTATTTATCCTACGAGCAATAATAAAAGAACAAAAAGATGCGTGGAACATCGAATTGAGTCAAGCTAAAAGAAGAGAGCAGCCACTTTTCAGTTTTCGCAATAGAATGTTCATTGGTTATTTGAAAAGTTTATCAATAACATGTATTGCCTATCTTATTGGAGGGTTTAGTGGCCTTCTTATTTTTCTCCTCTGTGCCTTTATTGCTAAATCTCTATTAGAGGTAATTAATTATTCAGAGCATTACGGTCTCATAAGAGTCTCAGGAGAACCTGTGTATCCAAGGCATTCATGGAATTCAAATAGTACTATGAGTAGCATCTATCTATACAATGTTACAAGACATTCATCTCACCATGAAAAAGCAAACTTGAAATATTGGGAGCTTAAATCTTACAATGATGCTCCCATGATGCCCCAAGGATATCTTACTATGCTTTATATGGCTCTATTTCTACCTTATTTTTTTCATAAAATGATGGCAAAAAAACTCGTCGAGTGGGATAGAAGTTATGCTACTGAGGAAGAACGCGTTCTTGCATTAGAGCAGAATAAAAAAAGTGGAATCCCGCTACTTTTAGATTATTCTTGATCAAAATATTTATTGGTTTACTGATGGCCAGTTCAAAATAATATTTTTTGCCAGCTTTCCTGCTTCAGTTAGATCATTCTCATTCCAGTTTCCATTTGTACTTGCACCAGGAACAAGTATAGACCATTCTTCTTCCTTGTCATTTACAGCCCAATTACAATGAATGATCTTATTTGTAAAACACCATGTCATCCAATCATTGGCTTCTGTATCCACAATGCTATATCCGACCGACCCCCATTCTGATACAAAGATCGCAATCCCATCATCCAATGCTGCACTAGCACGATCTCTTAACCATTGGTGATGATAAACTGTATAAAAATGAAGTGTGTATGCAATATTTGGGAACCCTATAATTGGATCAGATGCAGCAAGATCTATTCTTTGTGACCATTCAGGTGTGCCAACTACTATTAAATTATCAGGGTCAATAGCGCGAATTGCTGATATGACACTAATTGCATATGGCTTTATGGTCTCACTCCAAGAAATATCTAAAGGTTCATTATATATCTCATAGATAACATTATCATTATCACCATATAGTGAAGCGATCTCCTCAAAAAATATAATAGCCTCATCCACATAGTCTTCTGCGTGGTGAGAATGCCAGTCAACAATGACATATAT
>CACEUX010000070.1 GCA_902562835.1 uncultured Fidelibacterota bacterium | reverse complement strand
ATTGCAGCACTACGCATTATTCCTTCATTCTACATGTTTTATTATCATGGGCTAAGAAAGATAACAAATGGCACTAAAACATGGAATTGGCTTGGAGAGGCGGTTATGCCTATGGTCGGAATTGAATTTGGCTATGTATTCTTTGGGTTTCTAGCTGCTCTAAGTGAGGGGGTGCTCACTTGGTTTGTTATTATTGGGCTTTGGACAAGAATATCTTCCATATTCCTAATGATAACTATGCTTATGGCAGGCGTTTACCACTTAGTAGATGGTGAGGCCGCAGAGCTAGCATTTATTTATTTTTCCATCTATCTAGTGATATGTATTCTAGGGCCAGGTAAATATAGCCTAGATCAAAAAATTTACAGCTAGAATCGAATTAACTATTAATAATAAAATAGCTGAACTCATAATCAAATAGAGCTACTTTTAGCATATGAAATTGTTTTTTTGTTTTATTTTTTCATCACTTCTTTTTGGTGGATTCAATCAAATATATAATGGTTTAGGACTTGATATTGGATCTAATGGGTCTGGAATATTCATTACCAGGCAGGTCACTCATGAATCAGAATATTATTCCTTAAATGGTGAAATGAGGTTTTATGATATTAAAGCTTCTGACGAAACGATTGTCTACAACTATTATAGTGGCCAATATCAATCGGTTGGGGGAAAAAGTTTGATCATGTTACCAATTTTCTTTGGTGCAAATTATTATCCATTTATAGGGCAAATAGAAAATAACTTTTCTCCATTTCTTACAGCAAGGCTAGGTGGAGTACTTAGTTTAGATGGTGAAGAAACTGGCACGTTTAGGGAAAGGTGGAAGACTCCTGATGCACAAATTTCACCTGGAGGATTCCTTGGCATTGGAATTGACTTCAAACTAGTAGGGCAATCCTCCGTTTCAGTGATGGTTGGTCTTGAACTTTTGCCACTAAATAAAAAAATTGATGGTATGGATGACTACTCGGGAACTTTAATTCATATCTCTTTTAACCGTCGCTCTAAGTGATTCCAGATAAAGCATTCTATGTAGAGCCAAAAAAATGTGAATGATTCAACATTTTTCCTAAGTAAGGAAGAATCACATCATGTAACAAAAGTATTCCGTCTAGCTCTAGGTTCTAAAATATCCCTTTTGAATGGAATTGGATCAGGTTATCTAGCAAAAATAGATTCAGTTAATGGAGGAATTGTTTTTGGAACAATTGAGAATAAACTAGAATCATTTGGTGAGAATAAATATGATCTTAATATTGCCCCTGCTATTATCAAACGGGACCGTTTTGAAAGTTTATTAGAAAAGGTTACCGAATTGGGAGTTAAGGAGATTTATCCTCTTATTACTGAACGATCCATAAAGAATACGATTAATTATGGCTAGGTGTAGAAAGATTATTATTTCTGCTTCAAAGCAATGTCAAAGGAGTCATTTTCCTTTATTACATGAGCCAATTGATATGAACACTTGGCTCTGCAGTTTAGAAGGGCAGTGTTTTGCAGGTATCAAGAATGTTACAGATCAATTATCTGATATGGATATAGAAAAAGAAAATGTGATAAATATTATGATAGGGCCTGAGGGTGATTTTAGTCCAAAAGAAATTGAAATGCTTAAAAAAAAGGGAGTAAGATTTTATACGTTGGGAAATCGGCGATTGAGATCTGAAACTGCAGCACAATCTTCTTTGTCAATATTAAATGAAATAATGATATGAGTTTTTTTCATGAAGAACTGTTTATTTTGTAAAATTGTTACGGGGGAGCTAACCTCTGAAAAAGTGTATGATAGTGAAAAGATAATTGCTTTTCATGATATCAACCCACAAGCACCAGTTCATATCCTTATAATTCCCAAGGTTCACATCTCAACATTAAATGATCTAAAGCCAGAGCATAAAGAACTAATGGGAGAATTGATTCTTGTAGCTAAAAAGCTCGCCCAAAAAGAAGGTATATCTGATGCAGGTTATCGTACTGGATTTAATTGTAATGAAGCAGGCGGTCAGACAGTATATCATATCCACTTACATCTTTTGGGGGGAAGAGACTTTGGTTGGCCACCGGGCTAATATGTCAAGCAAGCAACTTCTAAGTTTGAAAGTTTCAAGTTATAGTTTATAAATTTAGAAGTGAATAAACATTTCTTTATTTGTTTTTCCTTTATCTCATTGATCTGGGCAAATAATCCTCAAACGTTATCAGGTCAAAGAAACATATCCTCTAATATTGACCATCATCTATATCAACATATTGATAGATCAAAGCTCGCATATGTGTACGGGCCAGATGGAGATAGAATCATTTACATAAACTTCAATCGACCTGGTGTGTTGATATCGAAAACCGCTTATAATTCAGTTAATCAAAAGAAAGATTTTATATATAATGATGATTGTGAAGAACGAGACTGCCATCAATTTATTCACTGATTACATTTTTTTGATCTACATTTAAAAATTAATCCTATCTCAAGGTAGATTTCTCGTCACAGATCGAGTAAATTAGACCACCGCATCCAAACCAGCTTTTGTGTATATATCTGAACTAAAAATGCATGGCTTCAAATCCTTTGCCAATAAGGAGGTCATGAAACTCGGGCAAGGCATCACCACTGTTGTGGGGCCCAATGGGTGCGGCAAAACAAATATTGTAGATGCAATTCGTTGGGTTTTAGGAGAGCAGAAGTATAGTATTCTGCGTAGCGGTAAGATGGAAGATGTAATATTTAATGGTGCTGAAGGTACGAAGCCACTTGGTGTTTGTGAGGTGGCAATGACTGTCCACAATAATGCTGGTAAATTACCAATAGAGTTCAATGATATTGAAATAGCTCGACGTGTCTACCGTAGTGGTGAATCAGAATATTATTTAAATAAGACACAGTGTCGACTAAAGGACATATCGGATCTTTTTGTTGATACTGGGATGGGTGCGGATGCATACTCAGTTATCGAACTTAGAATGATCGAGCAGATCCTATCAGAAACAGCAGATGATCGTCGCAAGATGTTTGAGGAAGCAGCAGGAATACATAAATATAGATCTCAAAGAAAATCAACCATAAGAAGGTTTGATATTACTCACGCAGACCTTGAACGTGTCCAAGACATCATAGCTGAGGTTGAACAAAAAGTTCATCATTTGGAACTTCAACTTAAACGCTTTAAGAGGCATGCAACTCTAACTGAGACATTGCAAATTAAAGATAAAGAACTTGCTTTTTTACAGGTTCATCGATTCAATTCATTAATAGCACCTTTGAGAGCTAAGATCAAAGAATACCGCCACATCCGTGAAGCTAAATCATCTGAGGCCTCTGTTCATGAAAAAGAACTAGACCAATTTCGTGAAACCTATAGGTCTCAGGAATTAGAAATAAATGAACTACAGAAAATTATAGATGGCATGAACGATGAAAGAGAGTCCTTACGGAATAGAATTTTAATCTGTACGGAAAAAGAGCGTGGAGCATTACTGACTGTAGATCGTTTAGAAAGAGAAAAAAGTAATAATTTTCAAAAAATTCAAAATTTAAAACAACTTAAGTTAGACTTTGATAAAGAGATCAATGAATTAGAACCTGCAATTAATGATTATCTAAATACATACATATCACAAAAAGAAGAATATTTAATAAAAGAAAAAGAATATCAACAAACTGTCCAATCGCTAGATGAGGCCCAAAATGAGAGATGGGAGTTACAAAGAAAGATAGCAGAGAATCGGTCCCTTTATGAAAGAACAGAGGCCTCCATTACTGATAAAACATTACAGGTAAATGAATTAAAAGATAGAATACAACTACACCAAAAAGA
>CACEUX010000069.1 GCA_902562835.1 uncultured Fidelibacterota bacterium | reverse complement strand
TTTAATTATATACTGGAAGAGATGTGGGACTGGAGCTATTGGTATGAAAATGGCCAAAAAAGATTGGAAGGAACCTACCAAAATGGTCAAAAAGATAGACTCTGGACATATTGGTATGATAATAATGTAATAGCCACAAAATACTTTTACGATAATAAAACTGTTGATGGTAAGATCATGGAATGGCACATTGATAAAGAATGCTGGGACAGAGATGGCAATGAATGTGAGTGCGGAGAAAGTTGGTGGAGCGAATGTGAGCAATATTAAAACTTTAATTATCAGATAAAAAATTTTACGAAGCCCTTGATCACTGTCGGGGCTTTTTTTAAAGTAGGGAGTCACCTTTTGGACGAAAATAAAAAGTCATTAATAATTCATTATTTAACAGAATTCATCTTAGGAAGTATTGGTGTTGGTGTTTTTGTTATCTTATTGTATTTAAACCAATTTAGTTTCTCACTAGATATTATTTCTTTATGGGTATTCCTCTATAATGGTATACTTTTTACGTATTGGATATGGAGAAGTGATGCGAAGATTTGGGAGAAGTCTATTGCAGGTGGTTACTTTCTTTTAATTGAGATCATAATTGCCAGTACATTTAATCCATTTTAGAAACCTGGGTAAATTAAAATGAAATCAATCTATAATAATTATTTTCGAAAAAGTGATAAGAGCGATCCAGTATTAAAAGCTTTAGAAAGCGTTCCTATCTTTGATAACCTTCTTGATAGAGAGCTTTCTGAGGTCGCACGCCTTACTCACGAGAGGACCTATAAAAAAGATGAACATGTTTTTAAACAAAATGCTCCAGCAGAAGGAATGTATGTTATTTTAGATGGTTCAGTTGAAATAAAAGACCCTGACTCTGGTACGATATTTGCATCTCTAAAGGCAGGGGATTTTTTTGGTGAGCTAGCTCTCCTTGATGAAGAACCTCGATCTGCCTCAGCTCATGCTACCCAACCCGCAAGGCTTATAGGATTTTTTAGAACTGATCTTTTAACCTTAATACAAAGATCTCCTGAATTGGGCAATAAGATATTACTTAACCTGTCTAGAGTTTTAGGGGAACGGTTACGAAAAACCAATGAAGAATTAGCAAAAACAAGTTGACCGTGGATCCTGTTCAAAAAGTTTATAGGCTATTATTATTTATTATAGTTGGATTGCTCACATGGGGAATATTCCCTTTTTTAGCTCCAATTATTGGAATGCTACTATTTTCATTTTTATTTACAACAATTTTCCTTCAAGCAGCTGATTCACTTGAGCGTTATACTAAGTCAAGGTCATTGGGTGTTTTTATTATATTAGCAAGTGTCCTCACTCTTGGGGTAGCATTCATTGGAAGTTTTATTTCAAACATGGGATCACAGATAAAATCATTTACTCTAAAGCTGCAAAGAGATGATTTTGCCACTAGCATTGAAAACCTATCCAACGGAATAAAAGACTCTCTTCCAGAAACTATAAGCAATATGATCCCTGAAAGCGAAAAGATCATTATAATTGCTAAAAATTCTATGCTTGGTGTATTCCAAAGTGTCCTTTCATTATTAGGCTCTGCTGGCAGTTTTTTCTTTATATCGTTTATGGTATTGATATTCACTATCATTCTTTTGATCGAATATCATGATTTTAAACGGTCACTGGTACGCTTCATACCTAACAAATACCTAGAAGTTGGCTTGAGGATGATATATAATATTGAGCAGCAGATATCTAAATATCTTCGAGGGCAAATCCTTGCCGCAGGTAGCGTCGCCATCTTATCGATCATTGGACTTTTTATTTTAAATCAGCTTGGTGCAAATATTACACTAATTGTATTTATTGGTATTATTGCAGGTCTAGCAAATTTGATTCCTATGGTTGGACCATTTATTGGGATGATCCCTGCTATTCTAATTGCATTGATGAATAATGTTGGTAGTGATGCTGCACTCACTCATCAGCTCTTTGGAACAGTACCATCTCCATTTTATGTTTTGGACATTGTTTTAATGTTTATTATAGTTCAACAGATCGATAATAATTTCATCACGCCACTTGTTGTTGGGGAAAGTGTTGGCTTACATCCCATGGCTGTTATGCTTGTATTACTAATTGGCGGAACTCTTATCGGTCCTCTTGGGATGCTCTTTGCGATCCCAGCAGCTGGGGTATTAAAAGTTGTTATTGGTGAAATAGTTTTTGTAACAAAGAATTCACACCTGCTATAGTTATCGTCTCATTTTTTTATACCAGCCACATGTAGAAGAAACGCATAATTCAAGGCATAATCCTTATAACGTCTGAACCTACCGGATTTACCACCATGCCCAGATTCCATATCAGTATGTAAAAAAAGTTTATTCTCCCCTTGCCAATATTCCCGAAGTTTTGCTACCCATTTTAATGGCTCCCAATATTGAACCTGAGAATCAAAGAATCCTGCAGTTACTAATAAATTGGGATATTTTAAGTAATCTACTTGGTCATATGGTGAATAAGAAAGCATATAATCATAATAAGGTTTTTCTCTAGGATCTCCCCATTCATCCCACTCATTTGATGTAAGTGGAATTGTTGGATCCAGCATAGTTGTGACAACATCAACAAATGGGACTGCAGCTATGGCTCCCTTCCACAACTCTGGCTCCATATTAATTACAGCTCCAATTAAAAGCCCTCCTGCGCTACCGCCAGAACAGAAAAGATGATCAGAGTCCGTATAATTATGCTTAATTAGATATTTACCTGCATCTATAAAATCATAAAAAGTATTCATCTTATTAAATAGTTTACCATCATCATAAGATTGGCGTCCATATATCTGGCCTCCTCTCACATGCGCAATGGCAAAAATAAAACCTCTGTCAAGTAAGCTTATTCTCGTCTTACTAAAATACGGGTCTTCAGTAGAACCATAAGAACCATATCCATATAAAAGCAAGTTTTGTGGGCCACTTAATTTTTTATCTTTTTTATATACAAGTGAAATTGGGATTTTAATACCATCTCTGGAATCTATATAAATTCGTTCCGAATGATAATCTGCTGACGTATAACCATCCACAGGTTCTTCCACTTTCATTAGCGTATTTTCTTTGCTATCCATATTGTAATCAAAGATAGATCTTGGCGTTATGAGAGAACTAAACGCATATCGTAAAATATTAGTATCGTACTCCATATTAATTGATATATAAGATGCATAGGCGTCTTCTTCAAAACTTATATAATGGTCAACCTTGGAATTTTGATCGAAAACTCGTAATTGAGATAAACCATCAATTCTTTCATTTATGACAATATGGTCTTTGAAAGAATCAATCTCTAGGATCTGGGCGTCTTCCCTATGGGGGATTACCTCATTCCAATTAGATATTTCAGTTTGTTTATCTGAAACTTCCATTAAACGATTATTTTTGGCATTCCAATTAGTCATAATAAAAAAACTATTTCCTTGATGTATTATAGTGTATTCGTGTGCTGAGCCTCTAGGAGTAAAATTCACAAAATCACCATCAGGGTCATCAGCATTTAGAATATGATAATCGCTTACTAAAGTACTGTTATTCCAAATGATAATAAATTTCCCGGACTTTGCGCGATATACACCTGTATAGAATTCAATATCTTCCTCATGATATACAAGAACATCATCACTTGTATGAGTGCCTAGTTTATGACGATATATCTTTTCTGATAAAAGAGTCGTTTTATTCTTTGTCGTATAAAAGATAGTTTTGTTATCATTTGCCCAAGCTATATCATCACCTTCAGTATTAGGAATAGAGGTCTCTAATATCTTACCCGTACGTAAGTCCTTGAAATAGATTGTATAAAAACGTCTACTGAGTGTATCAATATTAAATGCAAGCCAATTGTTATCTGGGCTCACATACTTACCATAAAGGGTAAAATAATCTAATCCCTCTGCCAATTTGTTCTCATCTAATATTATTTCCTCTTTTGCATCTAGTGATTCTCTCTTTCGACAATGGATAGCATATTCTTTATTTTTTTCAAATCTTGAATAATAATAATATCCATTTTTTAAGTAAGGTACGGTTTTATCATCTTTTTTGATTCTAGAAACCATTTCATTATAAAGCTTTTCCTGAAGCGGCTTTGTATGTGAAAGACTTTCATTCTTATACTGGTTCTCAAGAGCAATGTAATCGACAACTTTTTGTGTTTGAGAATCATAACTTTTTGCGGACTTTTGTTTATCCGTTAATCTCATCCAATAATAATTATCCATTCGAGAATCATTAC
>CACEUX010000068.1 GCA_902562835.1 uncultured Fidelibacterota bacterium | reverse complement strand
CCATTAGTGAAAATGATGGACATGGAATGTACCTTGAAGAAGCTGATCCAATAATCAACGATGTCGTCATAAGTGAAAATGATGGACATGGAATGTACCTTGAAGAAGCTGATCCAATAATCAACGATGTCGTCATAAGTGAAAATGGTCAAAGAGGGATTGGCTTACAGGGCTCAAGTCCCATACTTACCAATGTTACCATTAGTGGGAATACGGATAATAGTGGAGCTGGAATGGATCTGACTTCTGCATCCAACCCGGTACTTACTAACGTCACCATCAGTGGCAATACAGCAATAGGTTGGGGTGGTGGGATGAGTATAGCTAATTCTAACCCCACACTTATCAATTGCACAATAAGCGGAAATAGTGCGACTGATGATGATCCGTGGAATGGAGTTGGTGGCGGGCTTTGTATTTTTTCCTCTTCCTACCCCATAATTAAAAATTCGATCATTATCTCCAATACGGCAATGAATGGTGGTGGTGGAATCTTATCATGGAACTCCGATGTCACATTAGACAATGTCACTATCAGCGGAAATAGTATAGTCGGAGAAGTACAAGACAGTGATATGTTGGGGCAAACAGGACATGGTGGTGGAATATTACATCTGTCAGCATATGATATGAATAATTTCAAAATCACAAACTCTATTCTTTGGAATAATAGTCCAGAATCAATATACCTTAATGAGTCCCTGTTTTTTGATTATGTAGAAATACCAGATACGTTTAGTATTCAATATTCAGATATCCAAGGTGGCGAAGAAGGGATTCTTGATTCCACAACTATGTATTTAGAACTAAACTGGCTTGAAGGCAATATAGATTCCGATCCACTTTTTTTAGATCCTGATAGTAGTGATTATACACTTCAAGAAGGTTCTCCCTGCATCGATGCAGGCATAGCAGACCTAGATGGCGATGGTGAAAATGATATTGAATATGAAGGAGCCGCTCCTGATATGGGTGCCTTTGAATATGGGGCTCTTGTGATTGTTGATGAAACAAAGGTTGTTCCTGAGTCTTTTACTCTCCATCAGAACTACCCCAATCCATTCAATCCAACTACGATTCTAAGATACAACCTTCCAGAGCAGGCAGAGGTCACACTTACTGTATACGATATGCTTGGCAGGCAGGTCACTCAGCTTGTAAATACCATTCAGGGAGCAGGATACAGGTCAGTACAATGGAATGCTGTAGATTTCTTTGGTAAACCAGTAAGTGCTGGTGTATATCTTTATCAGATTCGGGCTGGTGATTTTGTTGATACAAAGAAGATGATTCTTCTTAAATGACTAAACACCTCACAATATTACTATTCATTGGGTTAGCTTTCTGGAATTGCGAAGATTCTGAATCAAATCAACCAGATTCAAAAACAATTTTTGGTTTATGGGAGGAGAGATATGCTTGGGATGATTCATATGATTATGACTCTCATTGGAATCTATTAGATCACCCACCTACTTTTTGGACCTCAATTTCAGAAGAAAGTACTAGTATTTGTCGTCTAGAATTTTGGGCTACTGATACTGCATGTTACACAGATTGGATGATTAATGAGGCTTGGGAATTATTTGGGGAAGATAGTGGTGGTTATACTTACACTTCCAGTTCTGGTGATGTCCTTATAGTTTCATATAAAGCAATAGAGGATTCTTTGCTTCAATATTATAATCTTAATTCTTTAGGGGTTAGGTTATATAAAAAATCAATTAGAATTGAAACACTAGACCCTACCCCAATATGCGATGACTAAACACCTCACACTACTACTATTCATTGGGTTAGCTTGGGGACAGGCAAAAACAGACCCATCTCAAATTGATTATTATGAGAGAGGTGTTGTTGCTGCAAAAGAGGATTTTAGTCCATATTATTCTTGTTTTGCTGGTTTTACATTCAACCCAGTAGTCTCGCCAGCTTCAATCATCACACCAGCCATTTTTTTAGTATACCCAGTTAGACTTCCTCAAAAACATCATTCAATTTTGAACGCTGAAAATCGTAAAGCTTTTCAGACTGGCTATAAAGAAGAGGCAATGAATATAAAGGTTAAAAGTCTATTAGCTGGATTAGCATTTAGGCAAGTTGCAGAGTTTTTTAAAGGTGTAGTATTTAATTCTGTACCAATCGGATGACATTAAAATCTCTAGTTTAAAAAATAACTTCTCTTTTACACATCTAACCCTCCCACTATAAAGCCCATTCGATATGAGAGTGCTATGGGATTAAAAGTACATATGTACATCCCTACCCCCACCCCAAAGCATTTGAAAAGAAAGTCCGTTTATTGTTTTTGGGATGATTGTTAAATTTTGTAAATGTCGCGATTAAAATTATTATTATTACTGTCATTATTTGTAACAAAAGCATGTTATCCAGTATCTCATATCATTATTGGAGACACACAAGCTCCTATAGATTACACTAACGTAAAAATTTATTATAATTACCCTGAAGCTTATGAAAAAATTGCAATTATCGAAGCAAGTAGTGATTTAGCATTTAAGGACTTCTCCATTGAGTTCACACACCAACAAAAAACAAATAAAGCTTTAGAAAGGTTAAAGAAAGAGGCTGCTTCACTTGGAGCAAATGGTATAGTTATTCAAAACATAGCTACAAACATCAAACAACATCTTAGCTTAAATGAGAATGATAAAGGAGAGATTAGTGCGTCTTCAAGACATGAAAAGCAGAAAGAGTTAAATGCAATCGCAATTTTTGTAAAATAATTTTAAACTGTAATCATTAAGCCCCACATTCGTGGGGTTTTTTGTTTATGGGATGATAGCTAGATTTAGATATGGAAAGAAAATTAACAGCAATCATGTTCACGGATATTGTTGGGTATTCCAAAATAATGAGTACCAATGAAAAAAGAGGACTGGAACTGCTAGATTATCAAAATGAATTGGTTTTACCAATAGTTCAAAATTTCAATGGGAAAATATTGAAAAGAATGGGCGATGCCTTTTTTGTTGATTTCTCTTCTTCAATAAATGCTATTGAATGCGCGGTTGAAATTCAAAAAGCACTAAAAAAACATAACACGATTAAAGACTTTGAAGAAAAGTTACTATTGAGAATTGGACTCCATATTGGAGATGTATTCATCAAAGAGGGCGACCTTTTCGGAGAAGGAATTAATGTTGCCGCTCGTTTAGAACCGCTAGCAGAGCCTGGTGGGATATGCATGTCGCAAGCATTTTATGAATCAGTTAAAGTCAAAAGTGACTTTTCTGCAGTTAGAATTGGCGACGTTGCTTTGAAAAACATATTATCTAAATATACTATTTATAAAATACCTTCTTTTTATGCTGAAGATTATGTTGAACCTGTTGGCAATGATGAAATAGATGAATTCCAGATTAACTACAAAATTAAGAATATAAAAAAGCTTCCTCCACCATCGAGAGGTATCGTCGAAACTTCACTTATTGGAATTCCTAGCTATGTAGGTCTCATGTTGATTACCATGTTTTTAACCTTCATGATTCTGGATGACAATCAAATCGGTAAACAAGAAATAACAAATCCAAAAAAGTTGATTCTGGAACTAAAAAAGCCTAAAAATAAAACCATATCATACATTAAAACATTATTTTATGATGAAACTAGGAACTTAATTGACACAATTAAGATTGAAAGTACTAATGATTCAATTGTCAAAATTATAAGGAAAGATATAAATCGAATAATATTAAACGGTGATATTAACTACAATAATGAATTGATTAAGTCTTTTAGCTTTTCTGAAAAATTCAAAGAAGAAATTAAAACTTATCAATTATCAAAAGACCCATCGCTTGAAGGCCGAATGATCGTTGGTGAAATATTTCAAGGTTCAATAAAAGAAATACCTGATAGTGTTTTTGATACTTTTATGATTGCGTCACCATCTTTACTATTTGATAGTATTAAAAACCCAATACATTACATTGTATTAATCCTGTCTATACTAACTTACACGCTAACATCTATTAAAATAACTTTTGAAGATATAAGGGATGTTGATAAAGTCTTAGGTTATTTTGTTAAGCAAATGGGATTTAAAAAACCAATACAGTTGGATAAACAGTTAGTGTATAAGCCAACGCTACTTCAAGTATTTTTATGGGGTAGTAGCAAGATTAGAGCTAGAGTTGATGGCAATGCCATATATTTGATAGGAAATATTGCTATAATAAAAAAGTTAGAAAAAATGTTTAAATCGTATGAGGTTTAAAATTTTAACAAGAGAATAGAGTGCATTCTTAAGAAAAAAATAAAATTAACTTGGGCGAACCTATATCTGCAGGAGTTTATCTAT
>CACEUX010000067.1 GCA_902562835.1 uncultured Fidelibacterota bacterium | reverse complement strand
AGACAAAAGTAAAAGTATTTACTAATGACGACCATGAAAAAGGTTTTCAAGAAAGTGACATAGCTCTTCTAGCAGTTGGCGTTACGGGAAATATCGAAAATATAGGATTAGAGGACCTAGGTATTAAGACTGACCAGGGTGCAATTAAGATAAATGAATATAATCAAACAAACATATCAAATATTTATGCAATTGGTGATGTATCAGGAGCCCCTTGGCTTGCGCATGTAGCATCAGCGCAGGGACAAATTGTTGCAGAACATTCAAATAGCACACCAACAAAGCCAGTTGATTACACAAATATTCCTGGGTGTACTTACTGTCAACCGCAAGTTGGTTCATTGGGCATGACAGAGGCTGAAGCTTTGGATGCGGGACATAAAGTTAAGGTTGGAAAATTTCATTTTAAAGCAAGTGGTAAAGCAATGGCAGTTGGTGATACAACTGGGTTTGTTAAATTAATTTTTGATCAAAAATATGGCGAATTATTAGGGGCGCATATTGTTGGATCGGAGGCCACTGAGTTAATTGCAGAATTAGGAATGGCAAAAGCTCTTGAAACAACCTGGGAAGAAATAGCGATGAATATTCATGCTCACCCGACTCTTTCAGAGGCTATTATGGAAGCTGCTCTTGATGCATACGGCTTAGCAGTTCATCAATAACTTTATGGAAAGGATAGATACAACTGGAATATTTGTAAAGGACCTTGGAATTAGATCTTACAAAGAGGTCTGGGATCTTCAAAAAGACTTTCAGAAAAAACGTATTGAAAAAAGGTTAGACGATACTTTGATCCTTGTGGAACATGAACCTGTATATACACTAGGTAAAAATGCTAATAAGAATCATTTACTTCAGTCTAGGGACAGGTCAATTAATGTTTTTGATATAGAACGTGGTGGTGATATAACTTTTCATGGTCCTGGTCAATTGGTAGGCTATCCAATAATTGATCTTTCTTATTATAGAAGAAGTGTTAGTTGGTATATGCGTAGGTTAGAACAACTTGCTATAGATGTCCTCAAAGATTTTGGTATAAGCGCTTCAAGGATTAAAGGCTTAACTGGTGTATGGGTCGGTGAAGAAAAAATTGCAGCACAAGGTGTACGTATCAGCAGATGGGTTACAATGCATGGGTTCTCATTGAATGTTAATCCTGATTTATCTTTTTATGATGGTATAATTCCTTGTGGTATTTTTGATCATGGTATAACGTCAATGGAAGAATTATTGGGTAGTGCCCAAGATATGGACGATGTAAAGGTAATGGTTGTGGAAAAGTTCAACAATTTATTTATTAAGAGATAATTGCGATGGCAAGGTTACACGGTTTTCCAAAGAAGCAAGTGCTTGATATTTACGAAAAAATGATCTTATCTAGAAGATTAGACGATAAGATGCTTATCATGTTAAAACAGGGAAAGAGTTTTTTTCATATAGGAGCCTCTGGACATGAGGCCGCACAACTTGCCGCTGCGGTATTAATTGAATCAGGGAAGGATTGGTCTTTCCCATATTATAGAGATGGTGCCTATTGCATTGGACTCGGCATGACATCAAGAGAACATCTGCTGGGTTTTTTGGCTAAAGCTGATGACCCAAGTTCCGGTGGTAGGCAGATGCCTCAGCATTATGGGCATAAAGACCTGAGGATTGTTAGCCAGTCAAGTCCAACAGGAACACAATTCCTTCAAGCAGTTGGATGCGCGATGGCGCGAAAAAAGGAAAATTCAAAAGAGATTGTATATGTCTCATCTGGAGAGGGAACTACTAGCCAAGGTGACTTCCATGAAGCTCTTAACTGGGCAAGTAATGCTAAGGCGCCTGTTATATTTCATATACAAGATAATGAGTATGCTATTTCAACCCATAAATCTGAACAAACAGCTGGTTCTGTTTATAACATGACTGCAGGCTATAAGAATCTTTCGAGATATGATGTTGATGGAACTGACTTTTTTGAAACAAATCTTGCATTTCGACAAGCCGTAGATCGGGCAAGAAAGGGGAAAGGTCCATCCGTTATTATTTCAAATGTGGTTCGCCTTTTACCTCATTCAAGTTCAGATGACCAAAGAAAATACAGGACAGAAGAAGATCTTGATGAAGATAAAAAAAGAGATCCTATAAAAGTTCTAGAAGATCAATGTTTAAAAGAAAAATTTATTTCTAGTAATGAATTCAAAAAGATTAGGGATAAGGTCGCAACTCAAATCGATGAAGATGCGCAATGGGCAGAAGAACAGAGCTATCCCGAGCCTAGTACAGCTCTAGATCATATCTATTCTAATGACAGTATAAATAACGAGATTGACTATGAGTCCATTTCAGATAAAATTGTCATTGTAGATGCTATTAACCATGCATTGAAAGAAGAAATGGATCGAAATGATAAGATTGTAGTCTATGGACAGGATATTGCAGATCCAAAAGGCGGAGTTTTTACAGCAACCAAAGGTTTATCTGATAAATTTGGTAATGAAAGGGTATTTAATTCACCATTAGCAGAATCATCAATTATCGGTACAGCAGTTGGAATGTCTATTACTGGTTATAAACCAGTGGTAGAGATTCAATTTGGCGATTATCTATGGACGGCTATGATGCAGATAAGAAATGAGGTTTCGACAATGAGGTATCGGTCAAATAATGCTTGGACATGTCCAATGGTTATCAGAGTTCCAGTTGGTGGATACATCCATGGTGGACTTTGCCATAGCCAATCTATCGATGGATACTTTATCCATATGCCTGGAATATATATTGCCTATCCATCATCTGCAGCAGATGCAAAAGGTCTTCTTAAAATGGCGTGCAGGATGAACGATCCGGTCCTTTTTATGGAACATAAAGGCCTCTACAGACAAGGCTATGCAGCGACAGAAGAGCCTGACAAAGAATACGTAATACCTTTTGGCAAAGGAAGAATCGTTTCTCCGGGAGAGGATTTAACAATAATAACCTGGGGAGCAATGGTGCAAAAATCTGTTGAAGCAGTTCAATCACTTGGTTTAGATAATGGGCAGGTGGAAATTATTGATTTGAGAACATTGAATCCAATTGACATGAAACTCATTGGGTCATCAATACAAAAGACTAGCAAGGTCCTGGTCGTTCACGAAGATAACTTTACCAATGGCCCAGGTGCAGAGATCTCTGCTTTGGTTGCTGATAAATATTTTGAGTTACTTGATGGTCCAGTCCGGAGGGTTGCTGCAAAAGATTCACCGGTCCCTTTCAGCTGGTTACTAGAAGAAAAAGTACTTCCTCAAACTGAGGATTTAGTCATTGCTATTGAAGAGCTTTTGGAGTATTGAATGATTGTTGATGTTGTAATGCCAAAGATGGGTGAATCTATAAATGAAGGTACGATTTTAGAGTGGAGAAAAGAGGTAGGAGAACCTATAGGTTTGGATGAGATCTTATTAGAAATTGGTACAGACAAAGTTGACTCTGAGATTCCATCCTCTGCAGCGGGGATTTTAGTCGAGATATTAGCTGAACCAAATGATGTAATAGCTGTAGGGAAAGTGATCGCTAAAATAAACACAGATGTAAGCGACACTGCGGTTGCTACTGAACCTAACATAAAAACCGAAAGTCAAAAACTAACATCCACAGTCTCAAGTGGTAAATCTGAGCCAGAAGTATCAATGCAAAAGGGTGGACCTATATCAACACCTGCTGTAGAAAAAGCAAAAAAGTTTTATTCCCCAGTTGTAATGAAGATTGCTTCTGAAAAGGGGATTGCATTGAATGAACTAGAAAAAATTTCTGGTAGTGGCAGAGGAGGTAGAGTTACAAAAAAAGATATTATTGCTTATCTTGATTTTTCTGCCCCCACCCAAGAAAACCCTATTGCCGAGTTTACTTCTCATGATCGAATCCGCTCAGATCGCAGTGAAGAAATGCATCATATGAGGAAATTGATTGCTAACCATATGAAAAAGAGCTTGGCTACTTCTGCACATGTATATGTCATGACTGAAGTTGACATGACAGCCATTGTAGATTTTGTAATTAAGCAAGAAAAGTCATTTAACGATAGAGAAGGGTTCAATCTAACCTATACACCTTTTATTGTTGATGCTGTCGTAAGAGGCCTGAAAGATCATCCAGAGATGAACTCGTCATTATCAGGCACCACCATTAATTTTCATAGACATATAAATTTAGGTTTAGCTGTAGCTATAGAGAATGGGCTTCTGGTGCCGAATATTTCAAATTGTGAAGAAAAAAACTTTTTGGGATTATGTCGATCGGTGCATGATATTGCTAATAGAGCACGTGATGGCGCTATTGGGGCAGACGAGCTATCAGGCACAACATTTAGTATTACAAAT
>CACEUX010000066.1 GCA_902562835.1 uncultured Fidelibacterota bacterium | reverse complement strand
TTCAGCCCAATCCTCAACAATCTCAGTTAATTGTGCTGATTCTTCAGGGTGTTCTGAAAGATTATCATTAATAAGGCCGAGGAGTTGCCCCTTGCGTTCTTGAACCTGTCCGTAAGTAGCGACTTCCTCTTTGGAGACCTCTTCTCTTTCTGCCATTATTTCTTGTCTACTTTTTTCTGCAACAGAACTTTTTTCCTGATTATGAGATATGATCGCGTAAACAATAACAGCTAAAATGATAACTAAAACGATTGTATTTATATCCACTATAATTCTCCTTTAGAAACCCATTCCACTTGGATCAATTCCAAGCACATTAACCCACCATAAAATAATAATAGCGGATAAAGCTAGTAGGGCTGCTGGCCAACCTAGAGTGGCCATTCGTATGAAATCTTTAGACTCTAATTGACCACTAGCATAAACAATAGAACTCGCTGGAGTACCTATTACCAACCAATATGCCATAGATGTAGCGATAGCTAGTCCAACACCCACAAGTACTGGATTGGTTCCAGAGCTGATTGCCATATCAAGTACCACAGGCCCAATGACAGCAACAGTAGCTCCAGCACTCATTAGGTTAGTTAGTACGGCACCAAATAGCAACGGTTAAAAATGATATTCTTATGGCAGTTGATGAGTCAGGAATTCCAAACCAGTCAGGATGTAGATACATTAATACGTTTACAGCAAATAATGATCCACCACCAAGATATCCCAAGGAATATCCCAATGCTGATACATAATCAACCTTTTCCCGGCTTGCTACTGCTGGTAAAAGGGAATCATAAAAGATATTCCCAGCCATAAAACCTATGGTTGCGATTACATAGAAAAATACTGCCAACTGCCACTCACCTTGATCAACAAGCCATAGTGATGCTGTCATTAAAACACCAAGAAAAGCGAAAGTAATTAATAATTTCTTTTTAGCAGATCCTCTGTCAGCAATTGCTCCTAAAAATGGTGAAACCAGTGCAATGAATATTGACGAAATTGAATTTGCTAGGCCAAGTTGGTATGTACTCTGGATAACATCATCAGGATTAGAATAAAATTTTTCAAAAAATATAGGGAAAAAACCGGCCATCACTGTAGTCGAATATGCAGAGTTGGCCCAATCATAAAATGCCCATGAAATTACTTTTTTTCTATTTGTCATTATTAGTTTTACCAGCCTTGGTAATATGTTGTGATTCCAGCATAAATTTTCCAGCCTTCGTCAATATTATTAGCAGCTAAACTTGTTAGAGCACCTGCATAAAGGTCGAAAGGTATCGGACCAAAGCGATATTTTGACAATGAATTCATTAACCATAGTTCAACTTTTAGATCAGATCTATTGTAGGATGGTGAATTACCTGCAAATTGCTCCATCCAGCGGTCCCAATCAGGATCTTTTGAAATATAATTATCTTGACCTTTATATATTGTGCAGATCTCACCCCGTATACGTAACCTGTTCTTGAACCTTTCAACCTCAGCCCCCAAATTGAACCTGATACCATTACCAAGATCGAATTTATAGCTATTACCTACCAAACTTAATATTGAATCTGGGTGAGAGTGCCCACCTGAGAATAATAAAGCAGGAGTATTTAATGTTGCAGTACTACTGAATTGCCCCATGAACTGACCATATACTCTGCCAATATACTTATATTGTAGATTTTTACTACCATAAAGACCAACAGAGATCCTACTGACACCCTTTCCAATATTAATCTCTTTAAATTGTTTTCTCCTTGAATCGAGAAATTGTGATAAAGTTTTACCATATGGTATACTTATGAATACCTGCCCATAAATTGCATCTCCTTGTCTTTCCAGTGCCCATGTAGGGGTACCTGATAATAATGCAGTAGCTCCAATTTTAACATCATCTATACCTTTACCTTGTTTTTGTGCTGGATAGTAATATGAAACAAGGTCTGATAGTGAAACAGAATCTTTGTTGATGCCTGGAGGAAGAAAAGCGTGGTCAACCAATAGATTATTAATAGGGTCATCTTGTGAATGAAGTGCCCATTTGACGGAATAATTTCCATTATTGGTGTAGTACATATCATAGATTAGTTGCAATGTATCTTTCAGGCCACGACGCAGATTAGAAAAGGAGTTTGAATTAATAAATGTATTAAACTGTTGTCTTGCCTCTTGATGGTAGTCCACGAGTCTTTGTGCACCTAGGATTGGACCTATTGAATAATCTGAAAATGATTGACTAAATGTATATGAATCAATAAATGGTATTGAAACACTCAAGGTTATTTCATTGGACATTCCATATTCCAAATCAATTTTTCTGCCAGTTATTATTTGTTTACGTTTTTCTGAAAAATTACCTATCGGTGACATCCCTTGCGAAGTATCTATTTCTTGTGGGCCAAGAACGGGTAGTGAGAAACCATGAATTGAATTAAAATTTTTCATCCACTCTTCTACTGTATTTAAAGAGTCTATATAAACGGTACCATTATGATATAGATCAAAATTAGATGAAAACCTGACAGAATCATTGTGAACAGTATGATCAAAATATTTCCTTCCGACACCCTGAAGTGAAAATTTATTATTTTTTAGGTTCCACGATGACTCAGATGTGTTACTGCTAATTGAAATACGAAAAACATTTCGAGGGACGGTAGGTAATATCTGAGCCTCTGATAATACTTGAATTGTAAAAAGGAAGATTATCAGTCTCATTAGTATATAAGAAATGATTGCCTGAATTCGCTGAACTTATATACATCCTTAGCCCAAATTGCTGGTAGATGATCTATTGGTTTATTCTGAGCAGATAGTATTCGTAATTCATTTGATCCAAAAAGTTTGTCTACATAGTCGTCTTTCTCCCATTGGAATTCGCGAGGGTGAAGCCGTTGTATAAGAAGCATTAATGTGGTAGCGGTCACGATGGGCCTATATTCGTCTTTATTCTTAATTACTATTTGGATGCCACTACAAGATTGGCCATCGAACTTTGGAACTTTCGAATGGTAAATTGATCCACTTGGACGATATTTAACTTCAAGAAATTCTACACCTGGCAATTTTTGATCATTAAGTTTTTCCAAAAGAAATGAGGTCGCTAACCATGGAGCACCTACTACCATATAAGGGAATTCGGTTCCAAAACCAATATTCATATTTGTACCTCTGAACAGGTCCATCCCAGTGTAAGCTAATATGTTACCTTGGTCAATAAGAAATGGCTTAGGATTACTCCATTTGGATCTAGTTTGGTCAAACCACATTTCTCGCTGCCAGTTAGACATTGGAACTATTTTAAGGTCGACCCTTTTTGAACCTTTAGTCCAACCCATCTCATTTATAATAACCGAAGCTTCTCCAAGGGTTAGACCATGACGAATAGGAAATAAATGATAAGATTCAAAAGATTGGAATTCAGTTCTTGGAACTGGACCATTCACGATATCCCCTCTAATTGGGTTAGGTCTGTCTAGCACCATTACAGGGACTTTATGTTCCGATGCAGCCTCAAAGACCTTAGACATAGTAGCTATAAACGTTGAGTACCTACTACCTGTATCCTGAAAATCGATTAAAATCAGATCAATATTATCCATAACCCAATGCGGCGGATATAGATAGGTATTGAAAAGATCAATTATCTGAGCTCCATGAGTCGGTTCTATCTTGTCTCTACCAATCAACTTTGCACGATTATCATCTATACCCCAAATACCATACTCAAGTGCCAGTAAAAATGAAATGCGAATATCTTTCGCATCCTTTAAAAGGTCCAAAATATGTTTACCATTTTTATTAACTGCGGTATGGTTAGACAATAATGCTATAGATTTATTTTTTAGAGGTTTGAAATCCATCTGCTCAATGATATCTAGACCCGTATACACATCAGATAAAAATGACAGGTCAGGAATTGGCATAATGCTAGAGTGACGCAATGTATATGGCATGTTATCGTCGCCATGAACCCTGGCTGAGCTAAGTATAAAAAATACAAATAGGATTCTGATTATAATCATTTGGTCGGTTGAAATTAGTTGGAACACTACGAGATCGACAAAGAAAACTCTTGTCTGATCAGCGCTATTGATTTTAAGCATATTTTTTGCCACATTTGGCGCACTTATGAGTGATTCTAATAATAATAACAGTGGCGGTTTCGCCAAAACGACTGATTTCAAATGGTTTGGAATCGGTGTAATCGTATTTATTCTAATTGGTATTCTTTTGCCAACACCAGAGTCTATGACTTCAAAGGCTCAGGAACTATTTGGTAGTGATTCATCCTCTGATGTAACACTAAAAGCAACCCACATTAAACTGACAATTGCTTTGCTGGCTACCTGCGTGGTTTTCTTCGCGACAGAAGCTGTACCTATGCCTGCAGTCGCATTATTGATCGGATTGGTCCAGCTCTTTTTTGGAATCACTGCGCCTAAAACAATTGCCCTCACCTATGCCCATGATGCTGTATGGTTCATAGCTGGGTCATTGGCGCTC
>CACEUX010000065.1 GCA_902562835.1 uncultured Fidelibacterota bacterium | reverse complement strand
CTTGTCTTACTGAACTTGTAATCATAGATAAAAACTCTCTCAACCCCTTTATCATCAGTTTGAACTACCTTACCAGTCTTATTTAAATCGCTCATTTCTTTTTTTGAAAAATGAAATGTGACAGGGTCATCAGTTTTATTATTTGAACATGAAATAAAGATAGAGATTAATAGACAGATAATTATTTTTCTTAACATTTTATAGCTATCCTTTTAAGAGAATTAGTGCTAGTCAACATATCATGAAATTAATTAAAGATGCGGAGAGAGTGGGATTCGAACCCACGATACGCTATTAACGCATACACGCTTTCCAAGCGTGCGCCTTCAGCCACTCGGCCACCTCTCCATGAAAGCATTTTGATGAGAGGCGTCTTATTCTTCCTCGCTGGTGCCAGAGTCTGTTTCTTGGGTATCTGTTGGCTGTTGTTCTTCTTCAGTTTGCTCGTCAGATTGGTTACCGGGGGTTTTGACACCCTCAGCATCATTCTGCTCTAATTTTACGTCTGGTGAGGCTTCTGTTGTATCCTCTTTAGATTCTGTGAACTCACTCAAATCAATATCTACAAGATTAGCAACTTCATCCATACGTTTTAACGCCGCATCAAGTTGCTCACCTTTGTTCATTCGAATCATTTGTTCATTAAATCTCCAGCGACCTGTCTGTTCTGACTGTACACTTTTTACATATTTTACATAGACAGAGTCACCGCTGGTGTTGCCAGCTGCTTTGTCTGCGAAACTTTTTTGTTTTTTTGCCATTGTTAATTAGTTCTCCTAAGGAATAAGCCGGCGAATTTATTAATCAAACTTTTTAAACTCAATGAATAAGAAATTTCCTATTTAATGCTCTTCTTTTCCATCATTTTTGCTGTCGCAAGTTTCCTCATATCAACAACATGATCATGCTCATCAACAATTTCGACACCTAAAAGGGTTTCAATTGCGTCTTCAAGTGTAATAAGACCAGTAGTTGTACCAAAGTCATCTATTACAAAAAACATTTGTTCCCTATGCTTTACAAATAGATCTAATACATCAGAAACTGACGTCTTTTCCTTGACAGACCTGATGGGTTTCATAATATCTTGCATTGCAATATGAAATTGATCTTCTGCCTGCTTATTGACAAGGTCATACCGATTCACTATTCCTGTAATATGGTCTAGGTCTTTCTCGTAAACTGGAATACGTGAGAATGCGATGGGTGAATGTTTTTCAACTACCTCTCCTACAGTTTCGTTAAGCCTCAAACAGAACATGACAGAACGAGGTGTCATAATATCCTCAAGTGGCATGCCATCTAATTTCATTAGATTTTCAATAATGTCACCTTCCTGTTCATCAATTGCCCCCTCATCCTCACTTATTTCAGCCATGGCTAAAAGTTCTTCTCTAGATGCCTTAGATTCACCTCCCTTCTGGCCTTGATTCAATAGATTAGACATTGCTTCAGAAAGGATAACAAATGGCCATGCGAAAAACATCAGACCACGAATAGTATATGCAGAAAATGCGGCAAAAGATTTACCATATATCGCTCCAATGGTCTTAGGAATAATCTCAGAAAATATAAGGATACACATTGTAAGTATACCCGAAGCAAGTGCTACCCACTCATTACCATAAAGAACATGTGTCTGGGCACCAACCCCCGCTGCACCTACTGTATTGGCTATTGTATTAATTGTTAATATTGCAGCAAGTGGTCGATTAATGTTCTCTTTTAGCTCTGCCATAAGCGCCCCTGCCTTCCCGCCTTCTTTTTCCATAACTGATACATGTGCAATTGATAGGCTAAGAAGCACTGATTCAAGGAGAGAACAAAGAAAAGATACAGAAAGAGCTGTTAAGAAATAAGCTAGTAAGGATGTCATCGAAGGCTGAAGTTAATTAATAATTGAATGATATGAAAAACAATCAGGCGCGAGCCCATTTAATGACTTCTTTGAAAGTGACTTTTTTACCATAAAGCAATATTGCAGTGCGAAATATTTTTCCTGATAATTTTAATAATACCGCGCAAGATATGATCATAAGCAAAGTTGTGTATAGAATCTCTGAGAGTTCAACCGTGCCGGTGCCTACACGTATGATCATCATAAATGGTGTCAGTGGAGGTATATATGAACTTAAAATTGTAAATGATGATCCAGGATTTGTAATAAAATAGGATGCAAAAATAATTGGAAGCATTGCTATTATACTTATAACACCTGAAGATTGTTGCGCCTCCTGTTCAGATGTGAAAAATGTTCCCATTGCAGCAAATATGGATGCATAGAATAAGTAACCCGTAGTAAAGTATATCATAAAGGTTGGTATTTGAGAAAATTCTATGGCAGCCCATCCTTTGTAGTGTGTTGCTGATAATCCCAATATCAAATAGAATACCATTTGAGTCATACCTAATGCTCCAAGTCCAAGTATCTTACCCCTCATGAGTTCGTCTGGTGTAACTGAGGATAATAAGATCTCTATTGTACGACTGGTTCGTTCCTCTATTACAGAACGTAGAAGTAACTGCCCACTCATAAAAATTGTCGCAAAAAGTATCATGAGAAAAAGATATGGAATTAAGAAACTTGATAATTCATCCCCCTCTGAAGCTTCTCCTAGTTCATCTAACTCATACGTGTCAAATTCTATCTTTCTACTTAATTCTCCCACAAGAGAGATATCAATATTTTGATCTAACATACGCTGTTGGATAACCAATTGATTTAATGTTCTCCTAAGACTTGTGTATATCTTAATATTGCTTAAAGATTGGCTAAAGTACCTGACCTGGCCAGTGTCTAAAACTGTAGTAGGTACGACCATATATCCATCTAATTGCTGACTAAGCACACTATCCAAAGCTTCTTTCTCATCAAACATTCTGGTAAAGGAGAATTGAGGTTCTCCATTCTGTAGTAATAGGGAGATATTACATTGTTGTTTAAATCGTTCCATCAAAAGATCGATCTCATCATCATGAACAAGACCTATACTTGTTTCATTTTCTGGTTCAAGATCCATAAGAATCGTTGGCAGATACATCAGCGCACCCATAAAAAAGGGTAAAAGGAATGTAGTGATCAAGAACAATTTTGTTTTGACGCGGTTCATAAATTCCCACTTAACTATTTTCCAGATCTGGCTCATGAGGCCATCCCTACTTCTTCTATGAAGATCTGTTCTAGAGTAGGAACCTTAAGCTTAAAGGATTCTACAGTCACAATTCTATTCACCCAGCCAAGAAATTCTTCAGGCTTCTTTTTTAAAACACCCGATATCCTATTCTCAGTCAACTCTAATTCATTAAAATAGTCAGCTACTTTTTTTGAATCAATATTGCCAGAAAAACGTACTTCAACTGCATCAGAAGTATGTTTTTTTCGTATATCTTCCAAAGCCCCTTCCACCACAATCTGACCTTTATTGATAAGACAAATATTATTGCACAATCTTTCTACCTGTTCCATTTGATGGGTAGAGAATATGATTGTCTTTCCTTCATCCTGTTTTTCTTGAATTATTTCTTTTAATAATAATTGATTTAATGGGTCTAGCCCTGTAAACGGTTCATCCATTATTATTAGTTCAGGATCATGCAAAAGGGAAAGAATAAATTGTATCTTTTGCTGATTACCTTTTGAGAGCTCCTCAATTTTTCTTTCTCGTTGATCTCCAAGCCCAAAGCGTTCTAACCACATCTTTGAATTTGATCTAGCTTGCCGATCATCTAGGCCTCGAAGTAGACCAAAATATCGACATGTTTCTTCTAGCTTCTGTTTCTGGTATAGGCCCCTATCTTCAGGTAGATAACCAAGGTTCTGTCTTTTAAGAGAATTAATATCATTACCATTTAATTCTATCTTTCCTGAATCAGGATGGATGATGCCCATTATCATTCGAATTGTTGTTGTTTTTCCTGCGCCATTAGGACCAAGAAATCCATAGATATCGCCTTTGGCCACATTGAATGAGACATCGTTGACTGCTTTGACCCCTTCATATGACTTTTTTAGATTATGCAGAATTAACATACTAGAGATCTATAGCTTGGCCGTCGCAATATTCAGGAATATCCACATTGAGATATTTTGCGATAGTAGGTGCAATATCAACGGTAGCACGGGGAGAATTATCTGTCTTACTACTAAATTGGCTTCGAGAGAAAATAAGTGGGACATGGGTATCATAATCATATGGCGTTCCATGAGAGGTACCGAAAGGGCCTCTGTAAAGATAACCTGGTGATACAATGGGAAATATATCTGGTGTATGTTCTTTATTTATCATATTCTTAATTCTTTGTGTTATTTTATCTTCTTCAGAGCTGGCCATTATCTTATCCTTAATTGCCACGCCATCAATCCCCTCAACATCTGAGAGATATTTTTCTACAATATTATAGATCTGATCTAATTCAATATTAGCTTTTTTTAGTCGATCTATATCTAGATAGAAGTTTCCACTTTCACGATGATAAAGTTTTTCACCGAATTTTTCTTCGCATTCTTCATCGACCCAGGTAAGCGCTTCATTCATATGTTTCTTATTGATCCTGCCTCCTTCCTCACCATTCTTAATCAAAAACTCTGGAAGAGGCAAACCACCATGATCTGCGGTCAATGCAAATAAAACATGTTCCAGTCCTATCTGAGCATCTAA
>CACEUX010000064.1 GCA_902562835.1 uncultured Fidelibacterota bacterium | reverse complement strand
AATTCCAAACCTAATTCTGGAAATACTTTACCATAACGTTCACGCTGATGGTCATAAAAATCAGGGATTGCTTTTCTTGCGAGCTCTATTCTATCTTGATTAAATAGTTCTAATGCATATAATTGAGATGGACGAGATACTCCACCCATACCAAAAGACGAGAAATTCCCAAGGATCTCGATATATTTTTTTGCAGCAACGACCCAACCAATACGTATTCCAGGGGTTTGTAATCCTTTTGTGGCTGCACCAGCAACAAATAGATTTGAGCTATCAATGTCTTTTATATACTCCAGAGCACTAACAGGGGGGGGTGTGAAATAATTCGTATGCTTCATCGACCAGAAGACCATTTTCTGAGAAAGAGGCTTTTTCTACTAGCTCTTTAAGTTCATTTCCATGTCTTGTTATTCCAGTAGGGTTGCAGGGATTGCTGAGCAATATAAGTTTTCGTATGTTAGAATTATTGCCGATATACTGATCGATGGTTGGATTGAATTTATTTTCAATGGTACTATCAATTAGTTCATACTCACGGTTCATTAGACGTAGCATATCATAGTAAGGGGTATATTCCGTGGAGGCGATACGAACTTGGATATCTTTTTCTAAGAACATTAGTAAAGCGATAAGTCCAGGTCTCCCACCTGCAAATATCATAACATTTTCTAGATCTATAGATGAACCATAGTGATGGTTATAATACTCCGCTATGGTTTTACGCAACTCTGGTTGGCCCCAAGCTTTTGGATATTTAAGATCGTCTGAGTCAATTTTGATATTTTCAGGCATCTTAGGTCCGCCAGGGATCTGAGTGGTTAAGGGGAAACCCTGACTCCATGGGTGGGTCCCTTTTTCACCCATATAAGTGCCAAAAGCATTTTGGAAGGCGTAAAGGGTTTCATAAATACCCATAGGGGGAACGTGAGTTAAGAAACTATTTTTCATTTTTATTTATATCTATCTTAAAAGTTATTTATTAATTGGGGTGAACATTTTACCTATTTCTGTTTCCCCATTTGCTCGATATCTCTGACCTGTTTCAAGGTCTTCAATTATCCATTTTGTTGGACATTTTGTTTTAATAATCAATTCAACAGAACTATCTAATTCTTGTGCTTTTTCTCCATTAACCAAACTTCTATATTTATTCATATATTCCTCTTTTACGAAAAATTACTATTCAAATTTACCTATCATTCTAAATTTAAAAAGTTGACCTTAAATATAAAGTTTATCAAGGATTTGAAATTACATATTTAGAAATATACTTTTTATAGCCCATTAGATATCCTCTTGTCCCCTTTTTATATATTTCTTTTTTAATGACCTTACCTTGCTCATTCCACCAAGCCCATATCCCTACAGCATCTCCATTTTCAAATGCTCCTTCTACAGACCTTTGCCCATTTTTATACCATTTAGTATACGGGCCATCAAGAATTCCATGGTTATATGTGTGACGCCATTCTTTCTGACCATTTTTATAATATAAACTTACTGGACCATCTAATTGACCGTCCTTATATGTTTCTTCTAATCTGCGCTCATCACGGTGCATCTCTATCCAGGCGCCCTGTTTTTTACCATTTATTAATCTACCCATATTCATCTTTTTATTATTTACTATAGAGAAGACCGAACCAGCAGCAGGTTCCACACTACCTATTTTTTTATAGGTACCTTCTACATTTATCAGAGATTTGATATTGAATTCTTGTTGAGAAAATATATTTGATATGAATAAAAGCAGAAAAATAAAAATATGAGGCTTTATCATCTTTTCTAATCAGTGTCACTTTTTAAGAAACCATAGACTCCTTGTAAGGTGACTATGATACCTATTATCAATGGAAGGCCCAAATAGTCTTTAATTGATATTAAAATAATGATCACACCCAAGATGATGAAAAAGATATGTGCAGTTTTTCTTGTCATTTTTATTTATTAAATGTCAGTCCAATCTGTTCACGAACTTCATCCATTGATTCCATTATAGCAATGCTTTCTGAATGTTTCAATTTTTGTGATTCTATTTGATTATTTTTTACGCAATTTGAAAGTTCATATGCCTGTTCTCTCAGCCCGTGTCCCTTATAATCATTCGGGTATGAAACCGATCTACCATCGCTTGTATTTAAAGTTATAGTTGTTGGTGCGTAAAATGTTGGTGCGATCTCTATATAACCTTTACTCCCTGATATCACAGCCCTGTTTGGTTGAGTGTCGGACATGCTACAGCTAAGATCAGCGATCGCGCCACTCTTATAAGTGAAAATCATGGAAGTTTTAGCATCTACTCCTTGTTCAGTAAAAACAGCACTCGCCTTTATATTCTTTGGATTGCCCAAAACCATATGCGCAAGAGATACTACATAAATCCCTAGGTCAAGAAGTGCGCCTCCCCCGAGTTCTTTTGTCCAAAGTCTTGGGTTTTTAGAATGAGTCAGATCTTGTCCATGGCATGCAAAAAGTGATTGCACATCTCCAATTAAATTTTTGTTGAGCAATTTTCTTATTGTGTCAATATGAGGGAGGTAACGTGTCCACATTCCTTCAAGTAAAGTGACATTATTACTCTTTGATGCATCTACCATACTTTTTACTTCACTAGAATTCATGGCAAATGGCTTTTCGCATAAAACGTGCTTTCCATTCTGAAGGGCCATTATTGTTTGTTCAAAGTGAAGAGTGTTAGGCGTAGCAATATATATGGCATCAATTTCTTTAGATCTTATGAAAGATTCAGGGTCATCAAATGGTTTACAATTAGCAATATTTGAAGAAAAACTTTCTGCTGTATGCATTGACCTAGATAGCACTGCAGATATTTCATGCCCAGCTAAAAATGCTAGATCACTTTTAAATGCATTTGCAATTCCACCAGTTCCAATGACCCCCCATGTGAAAGGTTGTTTATTACTCATTTAATTTCCTGTCTCAATTGGATACATCTTAAAGCTTCTGTTATTAAAATATTCAATTCTATTGGGAATAGCTTTTTCTATTTTCATGGCTAATGATTCAGGGATTCGCGACCTACGGTATTTTACTGCAAAATATGGCAAGTAGCTTTCTGCAACATCTTCTCTTTCAGGATGTTCTTTAGCATAATCTGAGATAAAATTGCAATCCATTGATTGAGCAGCTATCCAGTCTGGGTCATTTGCGTGGTATGAATCTAGAGATGTATGTGCTGCTTCATGCACGAACGTTTCCTCTAAGATACCTTGCTTCTCATAGTGTTTTTCTGACCAGTCGGTGTGGATCAAAAGGTTATTATTACCTCCACCAAAAGCTTCGAGACCTCTATGTATCCATACGGTCTGAACATCTTTTCTCAACTCTGTTGTTAAACGTCCAATTACCACAGCATACTTTAGAGCAACAAGCCGTGCTTTTTCAGGGCTTCCAAATTCAGGATTAACTTGGATCTCAATCATTAGACTATCATCATAATTAGCTGGGAAAAGATATGGCTCAAGATCGACCCAGTCGCTTATCCTCCTATCGTACATTGTTCGAAGAGCTTGACCATTATAATATAGGTCAATAAATGTAGATGGGTCATTTGGTGTAATGATATCTGGATTAATAAAGATTGTTCCATGAAAAGGTGGAGGGCCATGTCCATTACAATCGTGAGATCTTTCATTTTTTGAATCTTTACAAAGACCAATGCTTAACCCAAATATGAAAAATATTGCCAGAGAATTTTTTATCATGATGCAAAGAATAATAAAAATCCTGAGATTATGAATATTAAGGTGAATACAATTGCAAGGAGGTTTAGAGGTCTTCTTTTTTCTAATTCTTTTTTAATATTATCATCCATCTTTAAATCTAACTATGACTTTTTAAAAAAAGTATCCTGAGGTATTTAAGTGGAATAAAAATAGCTCTAAAACGTTGATATATCTAGTATGGCAAGGAGATCAAAAATATTTATATCAAGGTTATAATCCATATCAGCATTTACTAATTGGGATGGTGTTAACTCTCCTCCTAGCAAGTATGTAACTAACAGTAATACATCACTTGTGTCAACCTCGCCATCCTCATTGATATCTCCAATATTATCTTCAAGAATGATTTTTATGACCCAACCTGTCCATTCATTATTAGGAGACTTTCCATATCCTGCTATTGTAGTCCCATCATCAGAAATACATAAAGCCTTGATCAGGTCCCAACTTTCTATTTCTTCCATTCCAAGGTTTAAAAGGTAAGACCGAAGATTGACAAACTCACCTGTTTCAGGGGTATAGATACAAGCTTTATAAAAAACTGGGGACTCATTTAAATATTCACCAACTGCAATGTTATTCTCAGAAATATCAAAGACTCTACTAACATTGGTAGTGGCACTATTATCAGGTACGCCTAGACCAGTAAAACCATTCTCTTGATTCCATAGATATCCCTCCACATTGTTCCCTGGGTTGCCTGCACAATGTCCTGCCACTATGGTACCATCATTTGAAATAGCATTTACCTCACCATAATTATTGCCTTCCTGTAAAGAACCTAGCAAAGTTATGTTACCGTTTTGGTCCCAAAGGCATGAAGATCTATTACTTGTTTGTGCCCAACCACCAATAATTTGCCCATTGCCAGAGACCGCCTGTGCTTTTGTACTGCCTCCTTGATATTGACCCAGGTCAACGATTCCATTATCACTTGTCCAATAAAATGCAGATGTTCCACAATTTATCCACCCCATACCAACTCCTGTAGAACCATCTGAACTTATACTTAAACCGTGGCTGAAAAAGCTATCGCAAGTACCCCC
>CACEUX010000063.1 GCA_902562835.1 uncultured Fidelibacterota bacterium | reverse complement strand
TCGTGATCGACCCAGCTATTTTGACAGAATTAGAAACTGCTATTTGAGCGCATTCTACTGCCTTATAAAGGCTCGACCTTGACAATTCCTTAGACTTAGCATCGCTGAATCCTGCCTTTCTATATGTCCATGTTGTAGCTCTAAAAGTATTTGTAGTAATAATATCTGCACCTGAATTGATATAATCCTTATGAATATTTATTACAACTTCTGGGTGTTTTATATTTGCATCTGCAGACCATAATGGAAGAGGAATATCGATACCACGATTTTGTAACTCTGTACCCATTGCTCCATCTAATAATAATGTCCTTTTCATACGGAAGTATATTTCCTATCAAATATAAAATGGGTTGCGATGCTAATAATTATGATCCCAATTCCAATGATTGATTCAAATTGTGAATGCTGAAAGGAATAAAAAAGAATCCATCCATTTACAATTAGATATATTAAAGGTGTAAAAGGATAACCCCAAACCTTGTAAGGTCGGTCAAGATAAGGTTCCTTATATCTTAAAATGAAAAGTGATATCACGGTAAATGTCGTTGTGATAATTAAGGTAATACCCGCATACATTAACACTTGCTCAAAAGATGAGGTAATGATGAACAAAAAGGAAATGGCAAGTTGCAAACAGAATGCATTTATAGGAATGTTATTTTTGTTAGTTACGTTCAAATAGGAAATAAATTTATGATCTTCCCCCATTATTTGCATTATTCTTGGGCCAATGTAAACATAACTACTTACTGTTGATAAGAGGAGTATCGTAATCCCTAAACCAATGATCTTAGCACCAGCACTGCCAAAGATCGCAATGCCAGATATATATCCAATATCAACTTGTCCGCTCATATCTTCAACAGAAGCAGTATTTAAAAAAATATAATTAAGTAAAACATACATGAACATTACAAAACTAGTGGCAATAACCATTGTCCTAGAGATATTATCCTTGGGGTTTTTTATTTCACCCGCAATATATATCACTGAGTTCCAACCCGTATATGCATAAGAGACCCAAACTAAACTGACGGCAAAACTGGAGCTGAGTAAAATATTACCATCACCTGATTTAGGTAGAATAGATATTGATTGGGTATTGGTTGTTAGAAAACCAAAAACTATAAATATAAAAAGTAAACCTACCTTTATCGCTGTAGAGCCACTTTGAAAAATAGTACCCCATCGAATGCTCCTCATGTGAAGAACGTGGAAAAATACAATCACTAAAGATGCAATCATAGTTTGATTAAAAAAAGGAAAGACCGCTTTTAAATAACTACCTAATGCCATTGCTGCTAGTACGGAGGGTGCTGTGAATCCAACAGTTGCAGATACAATGCCTGCTGCAAAGCCTATAGAAGGATGTAAAATACGATGTAATAAGTGATACTCACCGCCAGAACGAGGTAATGCCGAGCCAAGTTCACTGTAAGTAAGGGCCCCGCATAAAGCCACTAACCCTCCAACCACCCAAAGCATTAATAGTGGGAAAATAGATTGAATATCAACCAGTTGATAACCAAGGCTGGTAAAAACACCTGTACCGATCATTGATGCAACTATGAACGATGAGGCGGTCCAAAAGGAAATATGACGAACCTTGGAGTTCGTCTTCAATGATTAGGACCGAAATATATTATATGCAAGTAATAGCCAACCAATTATGAAACAGATACCACCAATAGGAGTTACAGCTCCCAGCCATCTTATATTTGTTAAGACTAAAAGATACAAACTACCTGAGAATATCATAATGCCTGCGATCATAAAGTATCCCACGGGCGCTAGTGAACTTTGAGGTAAATAATAACCAAGGGTCCCAACCAGAACAAGTGCTAGTGAATGATACATCTGATATCTTACCCCAGTTTCAAAAATTAAAAGATATTCAGGGGAAACTTTAGATTTTAGGCCATGCGCTCCAAAGGCTCCAATCAAAACGGTTAGGGCGGCAAAAATGGCTCCAACTACCAACCAGATCTTCACTACTTTTCTTGAGGTTGTAAAATAGTTCTTACAGGAAATGGTATTTCAATCTTTTCTTGCTTAAACCTTTTATGAATTTTCTGAATAAATTCATGAATGATCGGGTTTTGGTCACCATATTTATTTCCTCGAAAGTATACTGAAAAATCTATACTAGATTCACCAAAAGCCTTAAACTTAAAGGAAGGATCTGCATCTTTATTCGTCTCATCCATTTTTGAATGTAGTTCATTTGCAACTTCCATCACAACCCGGCTTACGTGCTCAAGATCTGAATCATATGCAACTCCAACCGGTATCTTTACAGAGAAGCTAGGATCACCACTGTCATAGTTTTTAACTATTGCAGATGATAGTTTTGTATTTGGTATATGGATAACATTATTTGATCTCTCCAACATTTTAGTATTTCGCCAAGTAATATTTTGTATATAACCCATTTCACCTGAGTCCAGACTAATAAAATCACCTGGTTCTACCTTTTTACTTAGTAATATGTGAAGGCCAGCAAAAACGTCGGTCAATGTATCTTTAAGGGCTAATGAAACTGCTAAACCACCAACTCCCAATGCAGTTAGCATCGGTGCAATAGATACATCAATAGTGTCTAAAATTATCAAAAATCCTATAGTATAAATCGTGATCCTAACTATATTAATAAATATAGTCGTGGATGGGAACCCTCCACCTTGTTGCTTGGACCAAAGTTCGAAAAGACCAATTACTAATTTTGAGACGGCAAGGGTTATTGATCCGATTAATAAAATATTCAATAATTTTGAAATGTACATTACATACTGATCTGTAATTGGTAGGTCTTTTAATCCGACCGTTAACCCGAAGAGAAAGAACCAAAAAATAATCTGTGTTTCAATAGTAGATATAATCACATCATCAACTTTTGAATTTGTGCGTTTGGCTAATTTTTTTAATCTTTGATGAATTACATTTTTAAAAATAATGCCCAGTAATGTAATACCAAAGATCAAGCCAACGGGTACCATCAAGTGTTCCCTAATTGATGCTATATTTAATAGTTGGTTGAAATGGAGATCCATCTCAATCAAACTTTACTGATACCAGTTTTGAGACCCCTTTCTTTTCTTGAGTGACCCCATACATGTAATCAGCAATCTCCATTGTAAGTTTGTTGTGAGTTACAATAATAAATTGAGTTTCATCACAAAATTTTGCCAAAACCTTAGTGAACTTATGGATATTTACATCATCAAGTGGTGCATCAACCTCATCAAGTATACAATATGGGCTTGGTTTGACCTGATATATTGCGAAGAGAAGTGAAATAGCTGTAAGAGCTTTTTCACCACTGGAAAGGAGACGAAGTGAAGTGTTCCTTTTACCTGGTGGCTGTGCCTCTATAGATATATCGGCCTCCAAAGGGTCGGGATCACCAATGAGTTTTAAGGTGGAATTACCTCCTTCAAAAAAAAGCTTAAATAAAGATTCAAAATTTGTTCTTACCAGGTCAAATGTTTCTTGAAAGCGTTTCCTCGCAACTTTATCTATCTTTTTTATTGTCTCTCTTAAGTTCTCTTCTGCTTCAAGAAGATCATCTCGCTGTACAGATAAGGTTTCTAGTCGTTCAAGTTCTTCATTATATTCATCTTGAACTGCCATATTAACGGGACCTATATTTTCTAAGCTCCTTTGAGTTTTAGCGATCTCAGCCTCTAATTGCTCCTCAGTATGATCTACAACAATATCCTCCGGGACAGCCAAGCTATACCTATCTCTAATTCGCTCCTGCACTAGTGCTATCTTTTGCTCAGTCTCTGATGCTTCTAGTTCTGCATTCTTTAGATCTTCAAGAATCTGTTCCCTATCCCTTTGTTCTGCTGAAATTCGCGCCTGTATTTCTTCAATATTTTGATATGTCTGTCTATACACGGATTGTTTGAGGTCAATTATAGAACGTTGCTTTTGAATCTCAGCATTTACCGAGTCTAGGCCTTTTTCGGATTCTGCCACCTCCGAATTCAACTCTTTTTGCTTTAGATGAAGCTCAATGATCTCTTCATCAATTGCTTTCTGTCTTTTTATTAGCTCATCAGATGTCTCTTTACCGGATGTTTGCTTAAACTGCAATTGGTCTCTTCTAGATTCAAGCTCGATCAGTTTGATTCTCGTATCTTGAAGCAAGTTTTGAAAATTGTCCTTTCCCTCTCTCGATATAATCATAGTTTCATTTGCGCTATCAACTACTTTTTCATAGGACTCAAGTTTTTCTTTATCCTTATCCACTGCAGGCTGAAGCGACCTAAGAGCTTTTTTAGCTTGCTTTAATTCAGCTTCTAAATGGGTTAAATTTTCTTTTTCAGTTTTAAGTTGTTCTTGGTTTTGATCAAGCAACATTTGATTACGAACAAGATCTATTTCTAAATTTGAAATGAATTGGTTATTCTCTTCTAGTTTAAGATTATCAACTTCTAGCTGATCAGTAGCCAGTATGGTAGAATCAGATAGTTTTTCTGATCGCTTTCTCAACTCTTTATCCTTTTTCATCAATGTACTTAGCTCTGAAATAATTATTTCTAATTTCTTTTGACGACCAATAATATATCCATCTTCTACTGATCTATTATTTTTCATAATTAAGTTCTGACCTGAGTATGCACCAGACAAATCAACAAAGTTCCAGCCTGGCAGATTTTTGGTATTAACAACAGCACTAAGTTCATCAACAACCAAAAGGTCGCCCAAAAGATATTCTGCAAGAGGTTGTAGTTGTTTACTGGTCTTAATAAGGTCAGAAGCTCTTGCCTGAATATTTGATATGCTAGGAACCTTATTTAAAGATGTTTTTAAGGCTGCCGCTTCTTTTAGTGGGATAATAGTTAAATCACCAGCTTCATTTTTATTCGCCATTTCTAACGCATGTAAAGCAGATGCTCTATCCTTTGCAATTAAACAGTGAGAAAGGTCTCCTAGACCAGATTCTAAAGCATCACGATAATGCTCGTCCACTTGGAACATGTCGGCAATTGTGCCAAGGACACCAGGAAATTTATTGGGGTTTTCGAGTACAAATCTTGTGCCCTCAGGGAATCCTTCTCTTGATTCTACTAATTCATTAT
>CACEUX010000062.1 GCA_902562835.1 uncultured Fidelibacterota bacterium | reverse complement strand
GGCTCTCCATGGTAGAAAACCTCTATATTAAAATCATAGCCTCCAGGTATAGTTGCATCTGGGACTGGTATACTTATTTTATCATTTAGGTGTTCAAATGGCCATTCTTCGCCATAATATTTAACTGAGTCCACTACCATCTGATCTGAAAAATCAAGCTGGATTGAATCGGGCTGATCTATTCCCACAGATCCATTGACGACAACAGCACCACTGATCTGTTCTATTTCAAGATCAATATCAATATTTATTCTATAATAGGATACATCGATCTTTTCTTGAGCTTCAGTTAAAGTTGACGTTAAAGATAACCATCTTGCTGAAGAATTATGAGCACTGCAGATCTCTAAAGGTTTGTCCGTTACATTCTGTGCTATCAAAAATATACATTGGGAAAAGAGGATGAAAACTCTGTGGATCATAATACCCGATCTAAAGACGTGACCTAATATTAGAAAAAGCAATATATGGAATAAAAATATATAAAATAGTATCTCGAATGAGGTAAAATAAGAATAATGTAATTACAACTGACCAACCTTTTGTTTTTAGGAGATGGAGCAAGCCTCTATCCCGGTAAATATTCAGCCAATCTTTTATAAACTCTGGCTGTCGAAAAGACATTATTCTTTTCCAGGCTTTATTTTTTCAAATTTGAGATTTTCATATTTTTCCCACATATTCACGCCTGAAGCTTCAGCAAAACGGTAAGCGAACTCCAATGCTTCAATAAATGGACGATTTGCATACTCTCCATGAGAGTAGAATTCATTGACCCACTTAACGATCTCTGATATCCTTACCAACTCCAACTGATCGAATATCCCATACACCATCTCAGCTCGATTTTCATAGTACCATTCAGTAATCCCGCCATAACCAACGCTACTTTTCAGTTCAGAATGGGTCTCATAGACCTGCGTCAAATAAGAAAAAAGAAATATCTCTTTTTCTTGTTCGGTTAAGGTCTTCCAATAAGTAACTACGGGCGAAAGAGTGCCTTCACCCGTTTGAGCAAATACGAAGGTAAGAGTAAATAGGACAATGAGCTTTCTCATAATGATCTCTTTTTCAGAAAGTTATTTGTTTTGAATAGCCCAATAATACGATTCCTCCGTATAGAGGGACAATGTTAAACATTTCTTGGTTCTACCCAATCACCATGTGAATCAATTAGTTGTATTAGAGCATTTACTGCTTTATCGGCCTTAATATTCTTTTGGACAACCTCTTGCCCTTTATACAAGGATATTAGACCAGGACCTGTTCCTACATATCCATAATCTGCATCAGCCATCTCACCAGGGCCATTGACGATACACCCCATAATACCAATTTTAATTCCCTTTAGATGATCTGTTCTAGCACGTATCATAGCCGTTGTCTCTTGTAAATCAAATAAAGTTCTTCCACATGATGGACAAGATATATACTCTGTCTTAGATATCCGGGTCCTACTTGCCTGAAGTATACCAAAAGCTGTTTCATTTATAAAACTATGCTCGTATTCAGAGGAAAGCCAAATACCATCCCCTAGACCATCTATTAAAAGAGAACCAATATCTATAGCTGAATAAAGTATCAGCTTTTCTTTTGGAAGACCATTATAGGACCCTTTAATGACAATAGGGTTCTTTAATCCTTTATTTTGACACTCAATAAAGAATTCCCTTAGTGATCTATAACCATAATATTGATCTGTCTCTAAAATGATAACACAATTTTTTAAATGTAGTAAATCTGTAAAGATCCTATCTTTATCTTTACAAATAATGAACGATCTATCTTTGGATGAGATGGCATCTATATGGTCCCATTTGTAAAGTGGATAATAGCCATCTCTATCCTCTTTTACAGAATAATCTTTTATTACTCCTATCGTACCAGGAAGCTCAAAATCAATCGAATTCGTACCGATATATAGAAAATCGATGGCGACATCAGATACGTGCCATTTATCTTTTTCTGGGGAATATAAATAACCAAATTGGCCTAGATCTTCATATTTTATGGATGAATTCATTGATAGGTCCCCAATTACCCTTGGAACCTCTTTTGAACCAAAGTTTAATAGGTCAAAGGTAGACCGTCGTTTATAAAAAAATGGATCATAGGGAAGTGACTTTATATTAGCTAAACTATTTTCTTCCTCTTGAAGGTTATTATATCTTTCTACTATAGCCTCTGCAACAGGTATCTCGGCTTCGGGCTCCTCTGTGAGGGATACTCTTATTGTATCTCCTAATCCATCCTCAAGAAGCGCACCAATGCCCAGAGCTGACTTTATTCTACCATCTTCTGCCTCTCCGGCTTCTGTCACCCCTAGGTGAAGTGGATAATTCATCCCTTCTTCAATCATTTTATTGACCAATAACCTATAGGCCTGGACCACGACTTGAGTATTACTAGCTTTCATGGACAAAATCATGTCATAATAACCTTCACTTTCTGCAATACGAATAAATTCCATTCCTGATTCGACCATTCCAAGTGGAGTATCGCCGTATCGACTCAATATACGATCTGATAGAGAACCGTGGTTCGTCCCTATCCTCATTGCAGTACCATTCTCTTTGCATATCTTCACAAGTGGTATGAATCGTTCCCTTATTCTTTCTAATTCTTCCGCATAGGACTTGTCCGAATATTCATGGGTCTCGAATTTTTTTCTGTCAGCATAATTCCCAGGATTAATACGTACTTTTTCTACTATAGTAGCAGCTATCTCAGCAGCATTAGGGGTGAAATGAATATCTGCGACTAGGGGAGTTTTGTAACCTTTTTCCCTAATACCATCAAGTATAGGTCTAAGATTCTTCGCTTCTTTAATGCTTGGAGCGGTAATGCGAACAATCTCGCACCCTGCCTCTATCATTCTAATTGATTGTGCTATCGTCATCTCAGTATCCATAGTATCTGTCGTCGTCATTGACTGCACACGAATTGGATTATCACCCCCAACACCAACCTCACCGACCATGACACAACGTGTTTTAAAACGCTGGTATCTAGTTAAACTTGGGCAATAGATCTGCATTATTCAAAATAGGGTTGTTTTAAGTAATATTTGGCTTTATTCATAGCACCAGAAAAATTATCAAGCGCAATGCATTTGTAATAACTTTCTTTTGCTTTACTTCTATCTTCTATTTTATCGTAGGTCATTCCCTTGAGTAGATAGGCATTACCTAGAATAATATCAAGTTCAGCCGTGTACGTTTCAATCGTATTATCTAACAACTCAAGTGCTTCGTAATAATCTTCTTGATAGAAACTAAATAAAGCCTTTTCGTAGTTAAGGTATGGGGTATACCAATCCCTTTGCCTGCTTGATAGATTACTTAATTTACTTTCCATATCTTTTATTATTGCTGATGATATAGATATATTATTTGTGCGTATCATAGACTCAAGATATAATAAATTAAAGTAATAATTTTTTGGAAATTTGTTAGAAAGGTCTTTTGAATGTTTTAGTGCAAGAATGGGCTCATCCTCAACCCACAAATAAAGATTGCTTAATATAGCCTTAGCTTCTATCCAAGCCCAGCCACCATCATCTGCTGCAAGGGACATCTTATGCAATCCAGACTCTGTTGAAGGTTCCAAATCGTATAGTTTAATGGCCCAACTCAGTAGCGGACTGCTTACACCTACATAATATTCTATAATACCGATTGGAAGTTGAGCATCAATTAATTGTGGTGATTCTTTAGCAACATCATTGATAATAGTAAACCCTTTGTATGCTCGATAAAGTGTTCTAATCCACTGCTTTTTACCAAGTGAGACCCTGGCAGATAACCCCAATGCAGAACCATGATATAATCTATAGCTAGGGTCGTATCCATATTTAATTACTAATCTATCATAGGTAGGATAGATCGCATTTAAATCTTCCTCTAATATCTTGTAGGTATCTTCAACTGGAGAAGTTGCTTGAGCTCTGACCCACCTTGAGGCAGCCCATATCAAGTGCACACCTGGATGGTCAGGAAATTCCTCTCTAGCATTGCTTAAAATATTGACTGCTTTATCAAATTCATAATTATAGAAAGCATAGACACCTTCCCTCACAAGAGTATCACCCTTATAGTAATCATTTGCAAAGGCGCTAGTAAAAAGTAATACCGCAGCAAAATAGCGGAACATTGTATAATAGAATATTATGTTGTAATGATTAAAGAATAAACTGAAGTACAATTAACCTTGGGATGACAATATGAGCCAACCTTTCGACTCATTATTATCTGGCTTGATCTGTAAACTTTTTTCCCATGAAGCACGAGCAAGTTGTTTTTCACCCATCTCCCAGTAAGTAATACCCATGCCCATATATGCATCTGAATTATTTGGTGACAACTCTAGTACCTCCTGAAAAGCAACCAAAGATTCATTATACATATTCTTACCACGATAAAATTTGCCTAACACACCCATCGCTCCTGGTAACCAATGTGAAGTATTATTATTAACAGATAATGCATTCTTAAATGCCTGACGTCCCATAGTAGGGTTACCAATTCTATTATATTCAACAGCCATAACATAATAGGTCTGCGGTAGCAATGTCTTTACAATAGGGTCATTTGGTTTATAATGAAGTAAATCTTCCCAAGAAGCAGCGGTCCTTCCCCATTCATATGCATTGAAATAACTCAGGCCTTGCATGTAACGGTAGTCACTATTATCCTGATCTAAATAGACGGCATCACTATAGGACAGCGCAGCATAAACATACCTACCCTGCTCAAAATAAAGGTCTGCCAGTGATACATGAGGCTGTAGCTCTTTTGGATTGAGTTTAATTGCCCTTTGAAATGAACGTTTTGCTTCTTCTGTTCGACCTAACTTTAAGTGATTCTCACCAATAAGCTGAATAAAGCCTGAGTGGGTTGGATACTTTTCAGATGCTTCCTCAGCCTTGTTCAAAGCTTCAGTGTAGTCACCCGAAGCCATTGTCTCTCTAATCATATTGACCTGTTGTGCTGGCCCATCTGGTACTTTTTTTGAAGAATATGTAAGGACATCCCTGCTCAGTTGTCTCTGCTCATCCGTTGTAACGAACATGGACATAGCCTCTATTGTAGCTTCATGATTTGGATTTAAGTACAAAGCCTCTTCAAATGAGTATTTTGCCTTTTGGTACTCACCTAAGTCAGCATATAAAGATCCCAAAAAGAAATGAGCATCTGGGTTATAAGGATTTTTACTAACTTCCCTCAGATATACTTCCTTTGCAGCAGGATAATTACCATTTGCCTCATAGTGCA
>CACEUX010000061.1 GCA_902562835.1 uncultured Fidelibacterota bacterium | reverse complement strand
CATTACCAGTAAATGATTGGCGTTCTGCCATATATGAATTGGTAACTCCCCATAATAACGAGATGTATGAGTTGAATACATTTGGGACTTTTGATCCTAATGAACCTATCTGGATATATACTGAACACTTTTTCTCGTTTATTCAGTCGGGAGTTTTTAGGTTACCCAATGGAAATACTCTAATCACTGTTACTACAGAGGCAAAAATATTTGAAGTAGAAAATAATATCATCATTTGGGAATACCAGCTTGATGATGGACAGATGATCGCACGCTCCCAAAAATATCCATCAGATTATCTTTTTTCCTTAAGCACTAATATAAAAAATATACCAAAATCATTTTTTTTACATCAAAACTATCCAAACCCTTTCAATCCAAACACAGTAATCCCTTATAGTCTAGAAGAAGATGTGAATGTTAAGATAAGTGTATATGATATGTTGGGTACTTTAGTTTATGATTTTAATGGCGGAAGGCAATATGCGGGAAATAAATCTGTTGAGTGGAATGCCATAAATAATTCAGGTCAGCAAGTGTCAGCAGGTATCTATTTTTATAAATTAAATGTTGGAGAGCATGTGAAGACCAGAAAGATGATTCTATTAAAATGATTTAATCGAATTGTATTGTAACATAATAGCGAGGCTCGATCACTCCTCTAGCTCTTGTTTTAAGCACCTCACTTTTCGTATAACCATTAACACTCATTATAAGGTCGATATATCGTTCTAATGTTTTCTGTCTTTTACGCTCAGATCTTTTTGTGTGGTTACCTTTTTGTTCTACAAAGATCAAATGTAGCTTATCTTTATTAGAACTATCCTTTCTAATTTTCTTTAAGTATATCCTGTCTTTTTGTATATCTATCTCGTTCCCAAAATAATCGATAGGAACTGCACAGCTAATGAGAACTAGAAAAACCCAGAGTTTTTTAATCATTTATAAAATAAAAACCTTAAATAAATAAAACCTTTGATTGATATGTTTGAATCTGTGTTTTAATCAAATTCAAAGTAATTATACGGTTTGTACGGCGTTATGGATAATATTTTCCAAGAATTATCATCTTTTCTAAATGTGTACATCGCCGCCCCTGTAAAATAGTTCTCACCTTTTTTATTAAACCTTGAGAACATAGCATTTACCATTGCAATATTATCATTTACAAGTTTCACATCCATCTTTTTCCAATCTTTGTGTGAATGACCCTTGGGAAGCTTTCGATATAATTTCTTTAAAACCTTTTTTAGTTCTTTTTGGTTGGTTGCATAGAGTGTTTTTTCCATCTCATTATATGTAAAAGGAAAAGTAAAGTAATCCCCTAAAGAACTATAATTCTCTTTATCAAGTTCGTAGTTATGGTCAACCATTACATTCAATATTTTATTTCCCTCTATCTCATTTGCTAATATCATACTTGTAAGCATAAGAGGAAGCATAAGAATATGTATCTTAATCATTAGTATCCTATTTAATTGCAAATCTAAAAACAGTTAATCAAAGATCAGTGTTGAATTTATAATGTAGCTCTAAAATAATAGTTTATTCTTTTTAGGGATAAGATTTACAATCTTAACAAGGTTTTCTATTTATAGTACCCTGCGTAGATTTATGTATGCATCGACAATTTCTAATTCTTTTATATATTTTTTGTTTTGGTTTAGCTCAGCCCCAATTGCATGAATATTCATATGGTGGATTTGATAGAGAGTATTATTTATATGTCCCTGAATCTGTTCAGCCTGAATCTCCACTTGTGTTTGTATTTCACGGATACACTGGATCTGCTGTAGGAATAATGAATTATTCAGGTTTTAATACGATTGCTGATTCAAATGGGTTTGCTGTATGTTATCCTCAAGGACTGACAGATAATTATGGTAATACATTTTTCAATGTTGGGTATTCATTTCATTGGAATGAGACGGTAGATGATGTTGGTTTTGCCATTTCATTGGCGGGATACTTACAATCTGAATACGACCTAAGCCATATAAACACTTTTAGTACGGGGATGTCTAACGGAGGCGATATTAGCTACCTTCTTGCATGTGAAGCTTCAACAAATTTTAGAGCGGTAGGGCCAGTTTCAGGTATTATGATGGGATGGATATATGATTCTTGTGACCCTGAATATCCAATGCCTCTTTTGGAGATCCATGGGACCAATGATAATATATCATTATGGGATGGTGACCTTGAAGATGAAGATGGTTGGGGCCCATATATTGGTGTTGATACAGCGATCCAGTATTGGAGTGAAATAAATAATTGTTCCATTACTGTTTTGGATACACTTCCTGATATTAATACATCAGATGGAAGTTATATTGTAACTGAAAAATACCAGAATGGAATAAATAATAATGAAGTTTGGCTCTATAAAATAATTGATGGTGGTCATGATTGGCCAGGTGCTTATGGGAATATGGATATTAATGCAAGCGAAGTAGTTTGGGAGTTTTTTAACGATTTTTCATTGAGCTATAATATTGGGGATATTGATTACAATGGTGTGATTGATGTAAACGATATATTGAACATATCCGATGAAGTGTACTTTGATATGAATTATAATTTTTTATCAGATTTGAATAATGATGGTTCTATTGATATCAATGACATCTTTGCGATTCTTGCGCTGGTATTAGGGTTTTAATATTTAAGGTTGGACTCATTCAATATTATTTCATAATGCTATTTTTATCATTTACCTTTATTTTCAAATATAGAAATAACTATAAATAATAATTTAAAAAGTAAAGTTTAAGATGAGTTTGAATTACAAACATATTTTTAAAATAAAATTAACATTTATAATGTTAATGATTTTAGTCGGATGTATCCATAATTACGAACCTGATATCAAATCTATTACTGCGGAACCCAATCCCGTCCAACCTGGCGGTGTCGTGACTCTAACATGTAGCGCTAGTGATGATGATGAATCTAGTATGCTTAAAAATGAGAGTCTTAGTTATAGCTGGTCAGCTGCCTATGGTCAAATAATATCTGATGATGAAGATAATAATGCGACTTGGACGGCACCTGATATATTAGGGGAATACTCTATATCATGTACAGTAAATGACCAGTTTGATGGAATAGATATTTTTACAATCGATATAACTGTCCAATGATAATATCTCGATTCTTTATTCCTATTTGTGTAACCCTATTGATCATTGTTGGATGTGAGATGGAGAATAATCCAGTTGAGCTTATTTCTTTGGTTGCCAGTGATTCTATTGCTCGTTCCGGTGATACAGTGGTCTTTGCATGTGAAGCTCAAGATGGTGACGGTGATAAACTTTCTTATGATTGGGCTGCAACTAGTGGTGATTTAACTGTTGATAGGGACACTGCTCGCTGGATAGCGCCAGGTAAGAGTGGGTATTATCATATTACTTGTAAAGTAGGTGATGGTGTGGGAGCTTCTGATGCAGCGAGTATTACGGTTCGTGTAGTGGGTGGTGTTTTACAAGGGGTAGTATCTAATGCTGTTAATGGAGAAATTGTTCCTGGTGTTTCTGTCACAATTGGTGAAAATATCGCACTTACTGATAATGAAGGTCAATATAATATGTATCTTGCTATTCAAAGTGGCCTCTATCAGGTAAGCGCTGTTAATGATTCATTCTGTCCATTCAATGGTTCATTTGAGATTCCCGAAGGATTTTCATCTAATACATTTACATATAATTTTTCTGTCAGTCCTTACCCCGAACCTGGTGAGATAAGAATGGTATTAAATTGGGGTGCTCAGCCTGGAGATCTTGACTCACATTTAAAGACTCCTGAGATTGAAGGACAGACCCATCATATTAGTTATGCAAATCGTGGTAATGCTGATTCATCTCCCTATATTACATTAGATGTAGATGATACTGACGGATATGGGCCAGAGACAATTACTATCAAACAATCTTTTGCTGGGAATTACGTTTATTATATTTACCAATATTCTTCAGCAGGAAGTCTGCAGGAATCTGGTGGAGTGATACAGATATATAATAGCCCAACCTGTGATGGCGAAACAATTCAAGTTCCATCAGAAGGAGAAGGACGATATTGGTATGTCTGTAATATTGATGGAGAGGATGGTCAAATAACAGTGGTCAATCAGATACAAAACTCAGAACCATCTAATTAATTTTTTAATTTCAATTCTATATGGAACTTTCTCGCTTTGATTCCATTTACAAAGTCCCAAGAATCAATAAATAGCAGAGGGGAGAGTCATCTCTCCATTGTATAGAGTAGGTTCTTTGAGCCGTCTTCTCTCTGCTATGCTTCCAGACATTCACACTTTATAACTGTTTTAGATTCATAGATTATAAATTCATTTGTAAATAAAGAGATATGTTTTAATATGCTAATTAATCCAAAAGATAATAAAATTAATTGGTTTGGACTTATTTTGAATTTGATCATTATGTTTATTTTTGGAGTAATATTATATGGATGGTTCAATTGATGATGAGAAGAATTATAGTATATAAAATTAGATAGCATGCTTTACCTATATTTATTTCTAACCATATTTGTCATTTATCTTATTAGATATATTCACAAGTTCATTATGACCAATAAGACTGAGTTGAGACTTATTTTCAACAGAGCAACTTCATTTAAATCTAATCCATTTATAAGACAGACTTTATTACTGACAACTTTGAAGTTCATCCTTCGACTTATACGAAAAACCATATTCAAATTATAAGTTATCACTCCATTATGGAGATGAAGATAATATGATAAATAATAATAAAAATCTTAAATGGTTTCACATGATGTTCAATACTTGTATAATTAATAAAAAAACCAAAGGTTAATGCAACTAAGCGAGGAGGAAACTTAGTTTTTATATCTATCATATTTAAAATAATCTACCCATTATCCCAGAAACAAAAAACCCCACGAATGTGGGGCTTAATGTTTATAGATTAATAATCTCAGTAAAATTTATTCTGGCATCAATCCTAATTGAGCCATCATTGACATCATACTATAATATTGTGATGATTTAGTCATTTTATCGCCATCAAATTCCATAACTTGGCAACCATTCATTTCCACTGATTTGCCAGTAGCGGGAACTTTTGTTCCATCAGGCATCATTATATCACCAGTATTTATACCAGTCATTTTCATCTCAACAACAACACTATTTCCTGATTCGACACTGTTTAAGATTTCTATTTTCATTTCTGACATCATAGAAAGCCAATTTTCCATATCGGCTCTATTTTCATCTAAACCGGTCATTACCATACCAGTGCCATGGTCATGACTAACATGGTCATCTGAAAGACATGACATTGCTCCATCAAGATCACGATCACCAATTGAATCAAA
>CACEUX010000060.1 GCA_902562835.1 uncultured Fidelibacterota bacterium | reverse complement strand
AAAACTTTATCAAGGACTTTGGGTGTTGGTGGAATTGGATCCCGGACCTTTCTCATATCAAACCAATAAAGGGAATCTTGAGAAAACAACAAAGCGTTGAGAATCAATAAAAGTACTATATTTTTCATCTCATTTCACGTATGGCTTCATTGAGCACCCATCCTTTCTTGCCATCGATAAGGATGATTTCAGTCCAACCATTTTGTTTATTAGACACATCAGCTATACTTCCTTCATTAATTCTGAAAAGAATAGTTTTATTACCATAGGATGGTCCAGAATATGCATCTACACCATTTCCAATAACAACTGCAGTATTAGTTCTTTTTTCTTGAAAATATTTATCCAATGCAATCAGATGAATTACAAAAGTCAATATTAAAAAAAGATTTAGAAATTTTTGAGCTAGACTTCCCCTAATAATTTGAATCTGCATACCTAGAATGAAGAAAGCCTGAGCAAGTAATGTTAGTCCGCCAAATAAAAACCACTCACTAATAGTAAGATACGATTTGATTTGTCTATATATCTGTAAAATAAAAAAAGAAGTCGGAAGTTCAATACGGTCAACCATACGAGCATTAGCCAAAGATAAATTATGCATAGCATCTTCATTCCTTGGGTCAAAATAAAGAGCATTAGAATAAGCCCATATTGCTTGGCCAATATGGTGCATACGATAATAAGCATTACCAAGATTATAATAGATATCACTATTTTCGTATCCAAGTTCTAAGATGGATTCATAGGATTGTACTGCATCAATATATTTTTCATCGAAAATAAACTGATTACCTTGGATAAATAAATCATTAGCTACATCCGATATTCCAAATGAAAATATCATTATACTCAAAATGTATTTTTTCATTTTAAATTTTTATCCACCTGTTTAATCATATTTAGCATATCTTCTTTTATTGTATTTTGTTTTTCGATAGCATCAGGAGAATATTTACCTGCATCACAAATCATTAATATTTCTATGATAAAATCAATTATTTCTTTTTCCAGTTTATCATTCAATATTAATCTTACTTCTGCTGGATCAAGGTTATCACCTGGCAGAGCAAATTTATCTTTTAGGTATATATAGAACGCTTTACTGGCTGCTTCAAAAGGGTCGTTAGTTGCGTTTTTTAAAGATTTAATACTTTTACGTAATGCTCCTCGTGCCTGACGGCTATCTGCTGTGGCTATACGATACCCCATAAATCGAGAAAAGGATAGTGGCAAAATAAAGACTATTACTGCAGATAAATAGACAAGAAAAATAGTATTCATTCTCCTTTTGCTATTACTTAGGAAAATTTGATTATCAGTATGAATAAATCTTATATCTTGACCAAGCAATTCTACCTCGCGCTTTGTCAGACCTCCATTCGTTGGATTAATAGATTTATCAGGAGAAATTGATATTTCAATTGGGTCAGTACTCGTTCGTTTCCAAGTATTAGTTTTTGAATCAAAGTATGACATTTGCACCCTTGGAAACACAATAATTCCTGCTTGTCTTGGAATTAATATATATTCCCATTTTTGTATACCGGTAAGTTTGTTTCTAAACCCATCTTTCTCAAAACTATCAGTTGGGGGAAATACCTCAACACCATCTGGAAATTTTATATTAGGTAAAGAGAAAAGACCAATATTTCCTGTTCCTTTTAGAGATATGGTAAATGTCAGTCCTTCATTTACCTTAACATCAGTGCGATCAGTATTTGCATTAATTTGAAAATCACCGACTGCTCCGGTGAAATCAAAGGGACGTGGTTCAGGAAATGATTCAATACTAATTGATTTTTCCTTTGACCTTAAAATCTTTGTTTTAGTTTCTGAGAAGAAAGAATTAAAAAATGGATCAAAAAATGGATCTTTTCTTCGCTTTTTCTTTTTCACCTCTATTTGAATTTGCAAAGCTATCGAAGGAACAATATGTTGATCTGATGGCATGGGGAAAAGAGCTCTTTGACCAAGGTTGGCGACTTGATATTTTACACCATTTATGGTTTCCTTCTGTGCCTGAAATTTTAGCTGTTGAGGCGTAAATATTTCTTCTACCCAAAATCCTTTAAAATCAGGCATTTTAAATTGATCTATGCCCGCTATATCTATCTTGGGATTTTTATATAGTTTGTATGTTAGTGTTATTTGCTCGCCCAATCGTACTTTATCTTTATCTAGATCTGCCAGGATAAATACTTGGTTATTTTGTTCATCAACCGATTTCAATACCTGTATAGGTATAGATTTTCCTTCAAAGGATTTGCTACCCACCGTACCCTTTAATGGCGGTATTGAGAATTTCCCACTTCTAGTTGGAGATAAGGTCCATGTTAGTGATTTAGTACTTGTCATTCTACCATTTAACCATTGAATATTAGTTTGCTGGGAAGGGCCACTTATAATATCGAAGTCCTTTTCCAAAGGTTCCAAACCTACTTTTGCAAAGTCTTCTCCTCCAGTTACCTCAATTGTTAAGGTCAAGAGATCTCCCTCTTGTAATTTGTTTCGATCCACAGAAATTTGCACGGACTGACAAAGAATAAATGAAACACCCATCAGGAATATGATTAAAGCTCTCACCAATCTTTTTCCATTTTACGTGAACTTGCTTTTTTTATCTGGCGCTTCTGATTGATCTTTTCCTGATCTTTTAGTGCGTTCAAGATTGCTTCAGCCTGAATTTTTTCATCGGTTTTATCATCTCTATTGTTTTTCTTATCCTTAGCTTGTTGGTCTTGATCTTTCTGGCTCTGATCCTGCTGGTTCTGGTCTTGCTGGTTCTGGTCTTGTTGGTTCTGGTCTTGTTGGTTTTCTTTATTCTGCTGCATTACTTGTTTTAACAGCTCATAATTGATTTTTGCATCCTCATCGCTAGGATCTAATTCCATTGCTTTTTTATATAGAGATAGACTTTCATCCATCTTATTCTGCTCACGCAGCATATTTCCTAAATTATAATATGCCTTGGAAGCTAGTTTTAAATCTTCTGAGTTCTTTGCATCAGAAAGAAATCTTAATGCAGTTTCAATATCTTTTTGCTTATACGCAGTTGTTCCTAAACCATACTTTGCAGCATTATCATTTTTCCTTTTTAATAGGATGTCTTCATAATACGTCCTTGCTACATCATATCGTTCATCAGCATACGCATTTTTTCCCTTATCTTGTCCAAAACCCAACTGTAAAAGAAAACTAATTAATATAGTATATTTCAATTTTTCATTCCTGATCTGGTTGGCATTACAAATCCAATAACCAGAAAAAGTAATGCCATTATTGCAAAAAATTGATAGCGATCTTCATATTCAGAAAATTCATGAGTCGAAATTGTTTTTTTCTCCATGGACTCAATATCTGCTACTACATCTAGATAAGAATCTTGATTATTATTAAACCAAAAGAATGTTCCGTTACCTGCAATTGAAATTTCTTTCAATATACTTTCATTTAACGTTGATGTGATTAATTTTCCTTTATTATCCCTCTTATATTTTGTAAGTCTACCATTCCTACTAGTGATTGGAATTAAACTTCCATTTTTTGACCCAACACCAACAGTATTGATTTTATACCCTGAATCTGCAGCCTTGCCTGCCAGTTTAATAGCCTCCCCATCATGATCTTCTCCATCAGATACTAAAAGTAATAACTTGAATTTATCATCCTCATCAGTAAATGCATTTAAAGCTGTATTCAATGCTGAACTTAATACTGTACCTTGCGTAGGTATCATACCAGTATCAATTTCATTTAGAAACAACATTGCTGCTTCATAATCAGTTGTCAGAGGTAGGTATAAATGACTAGACCCCGCAAATACAATAATTGCGACACGATCTCCCTTTAAATATTTTATTAATTGTCCTAATTCAAATTTTGCTTTATCAAGTCTTGAAGGTGTTACATCCTGAGCATCCATACTAATAGATGTGTCGAGTGCAATAACAAGGTCCACGCCCTTTCTTTCAATGGGGCGTACACGAGTACCAATCTGTGGACCTGCTGCTGAAAAAGTCAAAATAGCTATAGCAATAAGTATAATCCTATTCTTCCACCTCGTCAGTGACTCATTGATATTTTCATTAATTGTTGTTCTTACCTGCTTTGATGCTCTTTTAAAAATAAAATCTTTATCTTTCCGATTGAAATACCAGTATAACCAAAATGCAAATTGAATGATTAAAAATATTAGGACCCAACTAAAACGAAAAGACATTATGTTCTCATCCTAAAAATTGACCTTCGTATTATCTCCATGGACATACCTAAAATAAATGCCGGGATTAAGAACCAACCATAAAGTTCTTTATATTGGGTATACTCTTTTACATCAATTTCCGAGCGCTCCAATGAACTTATCTCAGAATAAACCAATCCTAGAGTTTCTATATCTGTTGCTCGAAAATATTTGCCTCCAGTCACTTTTGCGATGCGCATAAGAGTTTCCTCATCAATCTCATTTCGAATCATACCGCGACCAGGAATTCGGGTATATGACTTATTGGTGCCCGCTCCAATTGTATATATCTTTATATTGAATTGATCAGCCAATTCTGCTGCTGTAATAGGATCAATCTCACCAGAATTATTACTTCCATCAGAAAGTAGTATCATGACCTTACTCTCTACTTTGCTGTTCCTGAGCCGATTTGTACCATTCGCAATTGCCATTCCAATAGCAGTGCCATCATATTCTTTAGAAGCAACTGTTATCTCATTTATAAGTGATTTTAGTACTGTTTTATCAATTGTTAGAGGACACTGAATAAATGATTCTCCTGCAAATACTAGTATTCCTATTCGATCTTCTTTCCTACCTTGAATAAATTCACTTGCAGTCTTTTTTACTGCTTCTAATCGGTTGGGTTTAAAGTCATCTGCTAACATACTTGAACTAATATCTAAAACCAGTAGTATATCTATAACACTGACCGATGTCTCTTTTAGATTACTTACAGACCTAGGACGGGAAATACCAAAAATCACAAAAATAATAATCATTAGATAAAGAGCTAGTATTAAATAGTGTTTTCTTTTCCCACTTTGAATGATCTTTTCAGAAAAGAAATACTTAGAATATCGAATAGTGCCTTCGTTATCTCTTCCTGACCTTAGATACCAAATAACCAAGGTTGGAATAATAACTAATAAAATAAGAAAAGAAGGATGCTGGAATTCCATTTCAGGCGAAGGGTTTATGTTTAGAAATTATATCACAATTAATAACGATATAACTTGGAAATAGTTTCTAATTAAAGTGTGAAAATACCCTTCTTTAAATGAAAAGAGTCTAATCTTCTTTTGATTTAGAATCCTCTTCTGACTCCATCTCTTCATTTGAATCCATTATTTCTTGCTTTCCTGTTTCTACAGCGTCTTTGAATTCATTAATTCCTTTACCAAGTCCCCGAGCTAATTCTGGAAGCTTTTTGGCTCCAAACAAAAGAAGAATCACTAAAAAGATTATAAGTAGTTCGCCAGTGCCTAAATTAAACATAGCAAAGTTTACATTCGTATTATGAATGATGTCTCCAAAATTTTACCTAAAATACCTCAAAATATAATAGGCAGTTGCAAATCCAATTATACTAGTAAAATTGAAGTCTATTGCTAGACCAAGCTTAAAAACAATAATACTCAGATCAATAACAATCACACCCACTTCATTACCAAGGCTGCTACCAATATCAAATGTTAAACTTGTTAGGAAAAAATCTTTAACAACACCTTCAGGTAAAATCCAACCTAGTAGATTCCCCAATACTCCTCCAATCACTGCTCCAGAAAACAAACCGATTGCGATAAGTGAAATATCTCGATTTCGCATTATTTAAGTATTTATTTTTGACTGAATATTTGTTTTTTGAGAGTTTGCAAGCCAATGGATAATATTCCAACCAATAAACAACAGCGTTACAGGGAAAAGAAATAATCCCCAAAACCATAAAATCCCGATGACAGATAGTAGAAAAATCACAAGGAGAATTGAATTATTTCGTCCTGAACTAAATGATAACAAAGGGAATTTCGCAAAATGTATGGGGCTCACCATTAAGACACTTATTGCGGCAACTAACATTAAAGCCGTTCTCGGATCACCGTAATCACCATGAACTTCATAGTTAAAGT
>CACEUX010000059.1 GCA_902562835.1 uncultured Fidelibacterota bacterium | reverse complement strand
TGAGTTTGATGGAGAATCCCTTGATGAGAACAAGTGGAATATTCTTCAATGGAGACCGGGTTGGGTAAATAATGAATTACAGGCTTACACTAGAAGGGATACAAACGTTTTTATAGATAATGGTAATCTAGTCTTACAGGGTCTTATTGAACCTGGTTATTATGGTACAGATTATACTGGGACCGAGTATAATGCTGATTACACATCTGGAAGGGTTAATACAGATGATAAGATTAATTGGACCTATGGTAGGTTTGATATTCGAGCAAAGCTCCCGAAAGGGAGAGGGTCTTGGCCTGCTATTTGGATGCTTGGAGAAAATATATCTACAGTTGGATGGCCAAACTGTGGAGAGATTGATATTATGGAGCATGTGGGCTTTGAAGAAGGAATGATCCATGGTTCAATTCATACAGAGGATTATAATCATAGTATAAATACTCAAAGGTCCGGTGCTAAGTTCGTAAATACGGCTACAGATTCTTTTCACACATATTCACTAGAGTGGGGTCCGACCTATCTTCGTTATTTAATAGATGACGAATCTTATTTTTTTGTATATAATGACAGTAATGGTGATGTGGGGAGGTGGCCTTTTAATGAGCCGCAGTATCTTATATTGAACCTTGCAATTGGTGGTGACTGGGGAGGTGTAGAAGGCGTTGACCCAGCTGTTTTTCCTATGAAGATGCTCGTAGATTATGTCAGGGTCTATGAAAGATCCGAAAACTTTGATGATGTGGATGTTACTTTTCAAGTGGATATGAAAAATGTAAATGTAAGCGGAACAGGCGTATGGCTCTCTGGAGGGAATATAAGCTCTGGTAGTCCTGGGGGGTTACAAATGTTCCCTGTTGAAAATACAAGCATCTGGCAAGCGACCTTGATCTTACCACCGAATTCTGCCTTTACATATAAATTTAGGAACGGATACTACCCGGAATCTTGGTCAAATGGTTGGGAGGTCATAAATGGCGATTGTGTTACAGGCCAATATGATGACAGATATCTGAATGTCAGTAAAGGAGACTCATTATTAACAGCAGTTTGTTTTGGAGAGTGTTTAGAATGCGAATAATTATAATTTCAATCCTTTTTTTAAACTTACTATTCTCCCAGGGTTTCCTACACGTTCAGAATGGACAGATCGTAGAAGGGAATGGTGAGCCTATTTTGCTCAGAGGTTTTGGTCTGGGAGGTTGGCTAGTCCCTGAAGGATATATGTTGCACAATCAGGCCTGGATAGAAGGCTTTGAATCTCCAACAGAGATCGAAGAACATGTAGAGTCATTGATCGGTGCAGATCTGGCAGAAGATTTTTGGGAACTTTATAGGGATAATTATGTAGCGCAAGTAGATATTGACCAAATAGCAGAATGGGGTTTTAACCATATCAGAATTCCATTTCACTATAAGCAGTTTTACAATGAATCTGGTTCTGATACACCTATCGGTTATGAGATAATTGATGAATTGATAACCTGGTGTGAGCCATACAATATGTATATCATTTTAGATATGCATTGTGCCCCAGGAGGACAGAATGGTGGTCCTATCAGTGATAGTGATGGAACCGCACGCTTGTGGCTAGAGGAAGAGAATAAGACCCTTGCCATTCAAATATGGCGTGAAATAGCTGATTATTATTCTGAAGAAACCCTAATAGGTGGATATGACCTCATCAATGAGCCTGTATTGCCAAATGGAGTTAGCCTGGAAGAGTTCAAGCAGTTATATATTGATATAACGAATGCCATAAGAGAGGTTGATAATAATCATATCGTTTATATTGAAGGAAACTGGTATGGCACAGACTTTTCAGGTCTTACACCACCATGGGATGATAATATGTCATACTCATTTCATAAGTACTGGGGGGAAACGTCCCTTGGAACCATTCAGTCGTATATCAGCATGAGTAACCAATATGATATTCCACTTTGGATGGGGGAATCTGGTGAGAATTCTAATCAGTGGTACTATGAGGTGTTTGGTCTGTTAGAAGATAATAATATTGGCTGGAATTTCTGGACACATAAGAAAGTAGAAAAGATATCAAGTCCTTTTTCTGCTATTGTCACAGACCAGTACCAGACGTTGATCAATTATTGGAGCGGTAGTGGTTCTCAGCCTTCTTCAGCTTATGCAGAGGCCGCACTCATTAGTTTTGCTAATAGTTTAAAGCTTGAGAATTGTATTTCTAGGCCCGGAGTTATAGCTTCATTGACCGATCCTGAATTTGGAGAGGTTTCCAAGCCCTATTCAAATCACAGTATTCCGGGGATCATTCCCGCAGCGGAATATGATATTGGTGCATGGGGCTTGTCATATACAGACAGTGACTATTACAATAATGGTGATGGTAACTATAATGATGGATGGTCATTTAGAAATGATGGGGTTGACATAGAAGCCAATGGTGATGATGGTGGGGTACCGTATACTGTAGGGTGGACAGATGCTGGAGAGTGGTTAGGGTATACTATACAGGATGTAACACCAGGTACCTATGATATTAAGATCAGGGTTGCAGCCCAAAATTCTGGTGGTATGTTTTTTGTGCAATTGAATGGGACCAATCTGGCTGTTGTAGATGTTCCAGGTACTGGCGGATGGTATAATTGGCAGAATGTGGTCATCCCAGACGTTGAGGTTTCAAGCGGTGAGCAATTCTTTAAGATACAGATCGTTCAGGCAGGTTTTAATATAGCAAGAATTAAATTTGAATCGTTAGTTTCAGTAGAGGATGAACCAATTATTGTTAAAGGGTTTCAACTTGGTAATGCCTACCCTAACCCATTCAATCCGAATGTACGCCTATTGCTTAATGTAAGTAAAAAAGGGGAACATATAGGCAGGATACATAGTTTAGATGGTAAGATCGTAAAGGAGTACAATTTTGGTGTCTTGGAACCTGGAGATCATGTTGTTAATTGGGATGGTTTAGATAATTATGGAGTCCCGGTTCACAGTGGAGTATATTTCTTTAAACTAACAGATCAACAAATAAGTCAAAGTAGAAAGCTTTTACTGGTAAGATAGGTCATTCAGTTTTATAAGTGTTCTATCTTTAGGAAGTAAAATATTTGAATTCATTGAGGGGAAAATGATTCAATTGCATATAGATAAGTAAAATAAATAACTTTGGACTAAATTACTTTCTTTTAACAGACCAAGAATAATTAAAGGATACAATGATAAACGTGAAAAACAAAATATATTTTCTCATTCTAAGCCTCATGATGTTTTCAGGCTGTGAGCTTAGTAACAAAAATAATGAACCACTGTCTGATGCTGAGTTAATACAAATGATCATTGATGCCAGTAAGTTGGAAATAGACATGGATGACCTACCTGAGCAATCACTAGAATACATCAATAATGATATTTCATATGATGAAATTGCATCTCGTTTAGCATCTGGACTAGGATATGAGGTGGAATTAGTAGGTAATGGTTATAGATCTGGTGATCGCAATGAGTTCTACTTTAATCTTGAAGGAAGAAAACTTGACCCCAATGACTGGGGAAATAAACGAAATGAAGGGGATAGACAAGATAAAGAAGATTGGCAATGTTTTGATCTTATATACCCTGTTACATTTGAAATGCCTGATGGCTCAACAATCATAGTGGAGACTGATGATGAAGAAGGTTGGTCAGAAATCAAGATATGGTATGATGATAATCAAGAAACAGAAGAAAGGCCTTCCATCCAATTTCCTGTGGTTATCTTTTTTGATGAAGAATATAATACGATTAATAGTAATGAAGAATTACGAGAAGCCTATGCTGAATGTCTTCCCGAAAGAAGTAGAAACTGGGAAGATAGAGATCAAGAACAAGAATGTTTTACTCTGGTCTACCCTGTGTCTTTCACTATGCCTGATGGCTCAACAATCACGGTAGAGAATGATGATGAAGATGGCTGGAATGAATTAAAAAATTGGTATGATGACAATCCAGGCTATGAAGAGGTCATGCCAGAATTTCAGTATCCTGTTGATATCTTATATTGGACAGAAGATGGCGAATCAACTTTGACCATAAATAATCAAGAAGAAATGGAAGCTGCAAAAAGTGAATGTAGGGAAGAATGGGAAAATGATGAATATGATGAAGACTGTTTTGAGTTAGTGCTGCCGGTTACATATGTAATGCCTGATGGGTCAACAATCACAGTTGAAAGTGAAGAAGGATACATTGAATTGAGAAACTGGTATGAAGAGAATGGAGCTGAAGATTATGAAGCAGAGCCTACGCTTGAATACCCAGTAGATATTCTATATGAGACAGAAGATGGTGATATAACCATTACCATTAATGACGGAGGAGAGTTAGAAGAAGCATATGCAGAATGTTATGGGGATGACGATCGACCCTAAAACTATAAATAATTCTAAATGTTTAACTGTAATAAGGTCCTGATAGGTTCAGGACCTTATTTTTTGGAGGTGGCTTAAAATGAAACATACACTAAAGGTTATAATCTTTGTATTTCCGTTTGTATTGATCGGACAACAATCCAGCTCTCTTAAAGGGCAAAGTGTTAATAATCTAGAATGGACACAATTTAGAGAGAAAATAGAGAGAGCAGTCCAACGAGGAGACCTTACCAAGAAAGAAGCGAATGAAAAATATTCTCAATATAGATCAAAGATGTCAGGTAAAAGGAATGTAAGACAGGACCCAGTAATAGTGGAGAATTTTAAGAAGCTTGGTGTTGATGACTTAAATGAACTTAAAAATAATATGCTTGATAAAGGAATCCCTGCAGGTCAGTTGGACGCAGTCCTCGGTGGTATGCTTAGATTGGTACATGCAGCAAGAACAGATGGTGATAAATTTGAAATGAACCCGAGAATTGAAACCTATTTTAAAAATCGTCTTGAATTGACTAATTTTCAACTGGACTATCTCATGGATGTTGCGAGAAGGATAGCTAATCTAACTTATTAGAATTTTAAAATGTTAAAAATTGTTAGTCCATTTGTTATTCTAACGATAATAACTAGTCTTGCTTGTGAAAATAACATAGCCGAGGACCAGATTGATCAATTAGAGGATTGTACAAACGTCGAGACCTATTATTCTGACTCAGTATTGCCAATCATGGAGCAAAGATGTACAATTTGCCACTCAGGTAATGCCCCATCAGGTGGGCTTGGACTAGAATCTTTTTCCTCTGTCAGAAACTCCATGGCCGCCACTCTTGACCGAGTGAATCGCAACCAAGGCTCAAGCGGTTTTATGCCGCAAGGTGGTAGCAAACTAACAGATAATGAAATATCTATTCTTCAAATATTTTTTGAAATGGAATGTGAATGAATAAAACGTTTTTTTTATTGATATTTATAGCACCTCTGATCGCTAAAAATATATTCTATACCAGATCAGGACAGGTTTCTTTTTTTTCATCTACGCCGATAGAAGATATCAAGGCCTTAAATGAACAGACTACCTGTGTTCTAAATATGGAAACAGGGGACGTATCATTTCGGATACCTATTCTTGGTTTTAACTTTAAAAATGGTTTAATGCAAGAACATTTCAATGAGAATTATTTAGAATCAGATATATATCCAGATGCTGGTTTTAAAGGGGCGATAAATAATTGGGATCAGATAACAATAACTGAAGAACCCCAGTTAATATCCATTGAAGGTATCATGACAATCCATGGTGTCAGTAAAAAGATAAAGGAAATTGGTAAAATCTCTTTTAAAAATGACAAGGTTAGTGGTACGGCAAATTTTAAGATCTCTGTAGCAGACTACGGTATAAAAATACCAAAGATCGTTCGTGAGAATATTGCAGAGGTAGTGGATGTAAACATTAATCTCAGCCTGAAGAAAAAATGATTAGACCAATATTCATAATTTTAGGGATTTCAATAAATATATATGCCCAAGATGATCTTTTAGATATAATTGATGATGATTCTAAAAAGACCTATCCAGTATATGCCACCTTCAAAGCTAAAAGAGTTGTAAATAGTCAATCTATTGAAATGTCTAAACACAAAATATTAGACTTTATGATTTTGCATCGTTTTGGCTCAATATCCAATGGTGGCTATGACCTATTTGGGATGGACGAAGCAGTGATCAGATTTGATTTCAAATACGGTTTAAGTGATAAAATATCCCTTGGAATAGGCCGTAGTAGTCTCAATAAAACCTTTGATATTT
>CACEUX010000058.1 GCA_902562835.1 uncultured Fidelibacterota bacterium | reverse complement strand
ATTAACCCTGGATATTCAAAAGCTTATGGAAGTTTAGGTAAGCTATACACGGAAAAGCAGGAATTCAAACAAGCAGAAGATATACTTAAAACCGTTATACAAATCGATTCAGAGTATGCAAATGGATTCATGCGATTAGGGCTACTTTACATTGCGCAAGAAAACTATAAAGATGCAGCAAGTAATCTAAGAACATCGACAGAGCTCGATGATAAAGATTACAATAAATATTTCAATTTAGCTTCTGCATATAATCATCTTGAAAAATGGGATGAAGCAGCAAAAGCAGCACAATCCTGTGTTGATATCAAGAAAAAATTTGGCGGAGGCTGGCTTGAATTGGGTCTAGCAGAAATGGGAAGAAGAAATAGAACTCGTGCAAAAAAACATTTTGAGCAGGCTAGAAGTGATAGGGATTTTAGAAAACTAGCTGAAAGAAAGATAGATGAGATAAACAACCCAGCTAAATATGAGAAGTAGAGTTTATTTATGAATCCCATTAAGGGTGTTATCTTTGATCTAGATAATACATTGCTTGATTTCATGAAAATGAAAGAATTTGCAGTTAAAGCTGCTATAAAAGGAATGATCGAAGCAGGGTTGATGGTCAATGAAGATGATTCCTATAATGAAATCGTATCTATCTATGAGCAATTGGGGTGGGAAAATCAAAAAGTATTTGATGTCTTTATAGAAAAGCAGATAGGTCATGTTGAGCATAAATATTTGGCAGCCGGTATAGTTGCATATAGACGTGCAAGAGAGGCAAATCTTATGGCTTATCCGAACGTTAATAAAACTCTAATGGCATTAGCCAAGTCAGGTATAAAACTTGGAGTAGTCTCCGATGCTCCTAGCCGTGAGGCTTGGATGCGTATTTATTATCTTAACTTATATCATTTCTTTGATGTTGTAATAACCTTTGATGATACTGGAGAAAGAAAACCATCTGAAAAACCATTTAAAATGAGCCTAAACGTCCTTAGACTAGATCCAGAAGAGACAATTATGGTTGGAGATTGGCCGGAACGAGATGTTGTAGGTGCCCAAAAGATTGGAATGAAGACCGCCTTTGCAAGATATGGTGATACGTTTGGGACTGTTAATTCAGGTGCTGATTGGGACCTTAATGATATATATCAACTGGTTATGATTATCAATGAATATAATGGAAGCATGTGATATATTTATAGGAACGGATATTGTAGAGGTATCGAGGATTGATTCTTCGATTAACACTAGTGGAAAGAGGTTCCTCAATCGTATTTATACAGATATAGAGCAAAAATACTGCGATTCTAAGTCTAATCCTTCAATCCATTATGCAGGAAGGTTTGCAGCTAAAGAAGCTGTAATGAAAGCCCTAAAATCTTCAGGTCATTACGAACCTATTCCATTTACATCTATCGATGTACATTCAAAAAATAATGGAGAACCAGTTGTTATTCTAAGCTCTGGTTATAAGGGAAAATGTCGAGTATCAATTTCTCACACTGATACCTTTGCAATAGCATCCGCTATTTTCATCTCAGAATGAGATTATTAACATCCAGGCAAGCTCGTGAACTTGACAATATATCAATGGCAGATATGGGAATCTCGGGACAAACCCTCATGAGTAATGCTGGTAAATGTATTTCAAATAGAGTAAGAACGTTAATCTCTGATATTAAAAATCCACTGATACTAATATTATGCGGTAAGGGTAATAATGGAGGAGACGGTTTTGCAGCCGCATCTGAACTATACCATCATAAATACATTGTTCATATCCATTCAATCATCAGAGAAGAGGAAATAAAAGGCGATTCCCTTCAATTTTATAATCATTGTAATTCATTAACAGTACCAATGACCTTTGGGTTGGTTGTTCCTAATATGGGTAAACCAGATTTGATAATAGATGCTCTATTTGGTACTGGTTTGAAAGGGACTTTAAAAGATGACTTTTTTAATTTGATTAATTGGGCTAATCAAAAAAAGACAAAAATTATTTCCGTTGATATTCCTTCAGGATTAAACAGTAATTCAGGTACAGTAAATCCTATTTCTATTATGGCAGATGATACCATAACCTTTGGTTCGCCAAAACTCGGAATGTATTTCCGTAATGGTCCAGAATTCTGTGGAAATATTATATTGGAAGATATAGGCTTTCCTAAAATTGATATTACAGATCTAGAAGGTCTGAAATGGAGGCTATTTTCAGAGGATATTCTTAAGGAATCGTTCAATAAACCAAAACTGGATATACATAAACATTCTTCTGGAAAAGTATTGATAATCGCTGGATCATTAGGGATGACTGGTGCCGCAATATTAGCAACATATGGTGCTTTAAGATGTGGTGCAGGACTGACAATTACAACAGCACCTAGCTCTATAAATGATACTTATGAAAGGTCTATAATCGAGGGTATGACCCTGCCTCTTGAAGATAATGGTTCAGGATTTTTGAAAATGAACAATTTCGAACAGATAATGGCAAAAATCAAGTGGGCTGACTGTGTTTTACTAGGTCCAGGTCTAGGTAGAGATGCTTCGACACAAGAACTCATTTTAAACCTTGTCGAAACAATAGACAAACCACTTATATTAGATGCAGATGGTCTATTCCCTTTCTCAAATAATCTAGACCCGTTAAATAATAGAGAATTCCCGTTGATTATCACACCTCATTTTGGAGAGTTATCTAGGCTAATTGGTATTAGAACAGATCTTATTATATCAGATTTCCCTAGTATAATGACTAATGTTATGAGGACCTTTCAAAAAACGATTCTAGCTAAACAAGTTCCTGTTTGTGTGCTAGAAGGAGAAAAAGCTACAGTCAATATATCTGGTAATCCTGGGCTTGCGACAGCTGGAACAGGAGATGTGTTGTCTGGTATAATTTCTGGGTTATGTGCGAAAGGAATGAGCTCTTTTGATGCGGCTTCAATAGGTGCATTTGTTCATGGAAAAGCATCAGACCTAGTTGTTGCAGAAAATGGATATAGAGGCCAGATAGCTTCAGACCTGTTAGCCAAAATTCCAGATGTATTAAAGCAATATGAAAGAGCCTAAAAATCATTTTTATCTCTTTTTAATATTGATATTAATTGGGTCCAGTATCCCAGGAGATTCTGTTCCGTCGTTTGTCTCTATAAGTTGGGATAAGCTACTTCATGTCTTAGAGTATTCCTTTTTAGGTTTTTTAGGATATCGTGCATTTTATAAAGATTTAAAATTCTCTATTTATTATTTAATTATTTTTGGATTATTTTTCGGAATATTAGATGAAACTCTGCAATCTTTTATTCCTGGTAGATTTCCAAGTCATTATGATGTTATTGCAGATGTAATTGGTGTAATTTGTGGTGTTTCTACTGGCGCATCAATATATAAAGACCCAATATGATACAACGGTTGCATATTAAAGATTTTGCGATTATTGATGAAATTGACATCAATTTTAATACTGGTCTTACAGTTATAACTGGTGAGACAGGATCTGGAAAATCTGTAATACTCGAAGCTCTAGGAGTTGTTCTAGGCTCTAAAGCAGATAAACTGATGGTACGTAGCGGCACTCAGCGGGCAGTTATTCAAGCAGAATTTTTAGAAAGCAATATACGTAGGTTGATTTCAATTAAGGGTCGAACAAAATCATATATAAATGATATTCCTGTATCAATCACTCATCTTAAAAAAAGCAATCAAGGACTAGTTGACTTTCATGGGCAGCACGATCAACAATTAATTTTAGATAAGACTAGTCAGCTAAATTATTTAGACCAATTTTGTGGCCATATGAATGAAGTATCACTTCTCAAAAAAACCTATTTTGAGTTAATAGAGCTAAAGATAAATCTGGAGCAGGTTCAAAGATCAACGCAAGAAAGGAAAGATCGTTTAGATCTGCTAAAATTCCAATTAAATGATATCAATACTGTTAATCCTTCCTTAAATGAGGATGTTCAACTAAATCATTCCTATAAAAGGTTAAGCCATATTGAGCAAATAATAAAAATTTTGCAAAATGTGAAAAGCCATCTATCTGATAATGATTTATCATTGATCGATCAAATAGTTACATTACAAAATGAAGTAAATGTAATTGAGAAATATGATTCAAATTTTAAACATATTATCTCTTTGATCAATGAATCCGTCATCAACTTGCAGGAAGCAGGTTCTGAGATCTCTTCTGAGTTACTGGGATTAGAATATGACCCAGAAGAATTAAATGTTCTAGAAGAACGTCTAAACGCGATAGAATCTTTGAAAAGAAAATATGGAGGGTCTTTAGAATCAGTTTTAGAAAAGAAAAGTCATATTGTTAGTGAGATATCTTCTATTGAAAATCCCAAGAATTCTGAAAAAGAGCTAATTAAAACAATAAAGAATAAGGAAATTAAATTTTCTAAAACTGCTATTTCAGTTCACAGGACCAGAAAATTACGATCAAAAGAATTGTCAGAAAAAATTGAGAATGCAATGTCTGAATTGAATATGCCAAGTGCACAATTTGAGATCATTTTTGAACAAGAAGAAAGTAAAGATGGTTTTGTAGATTATAATAGGAAACTATTGAATGCCAACCCTCAAGGCATTGATAAAGTAGAATTCTATCTATCTGCTAATAAAGGTCAACCACCAAAACCGTTGGCGTCTATCGCTTCTGGTGGTGAAATATCAAGAATTATGCTTGCAATAAAAACAGTTTTTCAAAATAAGGACCCTGTAAAAAACCTTGGTCTTTGATGAAATCGATTCAGGGATATCTGGCCATGCTGCAGAAAAAGTTGCTAAGTATCTTTCAAAACTATCAAAAAGTAAACAAATTCTTTGTATCACGCACTTATCACAAATTGCCATTAAAGCGGACAACCATATACACATTGTAAAATATGTAAAGGATTCCGAAACACATGTAGAAGTGAAATACTTAAATAAGGTTGAAAGCTCAAAAATTATCCAAGATCTTTTCGTAGGTGTAGACCTGGTAAATTCATAATGGATAAACTTATAATACATGGGCAGAAACCATTATCTGGATCGGTAAAGATAAGTGGTGCAAAAAATGCTGTACTACCCATAATGACAGCAGCTATTATGGCAGAGGGTAAAAGTAGAATTAAACGTGTTCCAGATCTTAGAGATACACGAACAATGATAAAGTTATTGGAAATAGTAGGTGCAAAATGCACTTTTCATAATGGATCACTTATCATAGATGGTTCTACCGTAAATAATCCTGAAGCCCCATATGATCTGGTAAAGACCATGCGTGCATCATTCTACGTTCTGGGCCCGTTACTAGCTCGATTTGGATCGGTGAAAGTATCCTTACCAGGTGGGTGTGCATGGGGCCCACGTCCAGTTGATTTCCATTTAAAAGGATTAGAAAAATTAGGAGCAAAGATTACATTAAATAGTGGTTACATACTCGCTGAAGCAAAAAGGTTAAAGGGCACTAAAATAAGTTTTGAGTTTCCGTCAGTCGGTGCTACAGGAAATATTGCTATGGCCGCAACTACTGCACAAGGAACGACAGTTATAGAAAATGCTGCGAGAGAGCCAGAGATAGTTCAATTATGTGAGTATTTGAATGCCATGGGTGCATCTATCGGAGGAATAGGTACATCGCGCATTGTCATTGAAGGAGTGGATTCGCTTCATTCTGCAGATATCAAAGTAATCCCAGATAGGATTGAAGCTGGTACATTTTTAATGGCAGGTGCAGTATTAGGAAAAATAAAACTTACGGATGTTAACCCTTCACATTTAGATACTGTACTTTTAAAACTCAAGGAAATTGGTGCTGATATCAATACCTCATCGAATTCGATCACAATAAATCCAACAGATAATATTAAACCTGTAGATATGACCACTGCAGTATACCCTGGTTTTGCTACCGACCTACAGGCTCAATGGGTTGCACTGATGACGATTGCAGCTGGTTCTTCAGTTATCACTGACACTGTTTACCACGATCGCTTCAGTCATATTCCCGAACTTAATCGCTTTGGAGCCAATATTAGGGTTGATAATAATACTGCTTTTGTAAGAGGAGTAGAGGAACTAGTTGGTGCTCCTGTTATGTCTACGGATATAAGAGCAAGTGCTGCACTAATAATTGCAGGACTTTTTGCAAAAGGTAAGACAACCGTGAGCCGTATTTATCATATTGATAGGGGCTATGAGAAGATTGAAGATAAGTTCCGATTATTAGGTGCAAATATCCACAGAGGAAATTCAAATGGATAATCTTAATACT
>CACEUX010000057.1 GCA_902562835.1 uncultured Fidelibacterota bacterium | reverse complement strand
AATAAGCACTTAAAAGAATCGCACCCAGAACTGCGGTTACTTGTTTTTGATGGTTTGCGAACCCGGAGTGTCCAAAAGAAACTTTGGGATGCGCTAGATACTATTCCTTTAAGTGAGCGAACGCAATTTGTTGCTGATCCGGAAAAAGGATCAATACATAATTATGGCGCAGCAGTAGACCTTACCCTTTCCTTAGAAAATGGTCTAGAACTTGATATGGGAACAAATTATGATCATTTTGGAGAGCTAGCATTTCCAGCACTAGAAGATTCTCTTCTAGAGATTGGGAAGTTGACAGATGAGCAGATAGGAAATAGAAGAATATTACGTGAGATAATGACAAAAGCTGGTTTTTCTACAATAGATTCTGAGTGGTGGCACTTTGATGCATTCTCATATAATGAAACCAAAAATAAGTATAAGATCGTAGAATGACCTTATGAATAAAATACGTATTCAAACACACTTTTGGAGTATTGTACTTTTTTTACCAATGATTTTTATTACTCTTAATTGCTCCAACCATACTAAACGTATATCCAATTTTGATTCAAGAAAATATCAAATAAGAAAAAAATATATAAGTGATGGTTCATTGGCCGTCTTTTCAGCAAATATTGATAAGATCGATAATAAATGGATCATTCAAGGCGAGACCACTGATCCAACTGCATATCAAAGTATTTTAAGATTAAAAGATTCCTTATTTAAGAATAATAACGTAAAAAATAATTTTGTATTACTGCCCGACCCAGCTCTAAATGATAAAGTTTTTGGAATTGTGAACGTAAGCGTTACTCCAATGAGAGAAGAACCAAGACATTCAAGTCAAATGGTCGATCAGGCAATTATGGGGAATGTTGTTAGGTTACTCAAAAATGATAATGGGTGGTATCTAGTCCAAACGCATTATGATTATGTAGGTTGGATAAATAAGTCAGGTCTCTTTGTCACTAATGAATCAGGTAAAAATAAATGGCAAGAAAAAGCAGATAAATCTTTTACTGGTTTGCAAAACCTCATTCGTTCAGAACCAGATAATAATAGCTTGCCAATATCAGACATTGTATTGAATAATATTGTTGTCAGTGAAACGTATGATAATGATTGGTCGCTGATACATTTACCTGATGGACGAAAGGGCTATCTTAAAAGCAAATCCCTAAAATATTTTAATACAAAAAATCAAAATAATATTCACCCTAGTGATATCATTTGGGAAGCTAAAAGAATGATGGGAACCCCATATCTTTGGGGAGGGAATTCTACAAAAGGAAATGACTGTTCAGGGTTCACTCAAACAGTTTTCAAAGCAAATAATATTCAGATTCCAAGGGATGCTAGGCAACAAGCACTGATTGGGACCCCTATACTTCCATCTCAGGATTGGTCAAACATTTTACCAGGTGATCTGCTATTTTTTGGAAGGGAAAATAGAGTAACCCATGTTGGTATAAGTCTGGGTCAAAAGGATTTTATACATCAAGGTGGTAAAGTGGGTATCAACTCACTCGATAAAGAATCTCCAGAATTCAATAAGGGAAGGTTAGAGTCATTTCTCTTTATAAGACGTATTCTATATCAACAAAATTAAATGATTCTACCTCATTCCAAACACCCAAAATGGATCCAATCATAAATCAATTGGAGCTTTTCAGGCTTATTATCAAAAAAATTCAGATCATCTTGAGGCATTCTTTCACCTTCAGTATGTTCTCCAGAACACTTGGTGTATAACAGACTCTGTTCTGGTTCAAATGGTACAACAATAGGACCATGCTGACTGCCTAACATTGTATTCTCGTAAGTATCCAAGTTAAGAGCGTAAAAGCTATATTCTGGTTCACTATGACAGTGATAACATCTATTTTCAAAAAGAGTAGTTAGGTCTCCGAATCGAACTGTATCAACAATGGCGATTGTGTCCTGATCCTGATCACTATTTGCTATTTTCTCATTATCTTCACATGAAATAACAAAAACTGTTGATAGCACGCTGAAAATAAATAATAAAATAGATGGTATTTTCTTTTTCATAAAATACTAAAGAACATTGAGTTATAATGATTCAATCTTGCTTAAATAAGTGAGGTCTGGTTCAAAATCTCTATTCCTTTCCAATTCATATTCATAAACAGTCTTGCCTAAATCAGCCAAAAAAGGAATGGTAAGGGAATCATAATCATATGAATCATCATTTAATATTCCATTACTATTACCATATACTACTGCGCTTAGAAAAAATTCTATCTTATTCTCGATATCCACAATATATGCATTATCTAAAAGAAAACCATATGCCAATCCAGATTTATTAAATATACTTACTTGATCAGGTATCGCTTCTCTACTGTTGCCATATAAAAAGAACTTACAATAACTATCATAATAGCTTTCATCATACGTTGGGGAATCACTCTCTCTTGGAAGAGTTGACATCTTTTCTCTGATAAAGGCATAATCTGATCTTGTAAGGTTGAGTTGGCTTTTTGAGTTTGATATCTCAGGAAACATAAGTTTGATTAAAAAGTGATGTTGATCAAGCAAGTTCATGAAATTCTTATTAGAAAAATCCATAGATCTGTTGAACTTTTTATTCTTAAAATAATGAGAATCACCTATCAAATAATCATTGAAAGGGATGTCAAGATGCAGGTCTGAAATTTGCCTGGGTTGTTCATAAACCATTAAGGAATCTTTATAGAATTGAAATCCATTTGTATATCTATTTTCATTAATTGAGAGCTGTGAATTAAGTCTGTGTCTGATTCGTGTTTGTATATGACCAAGTTCCCATAGTCGTCGATTAATATGGTCACGTCCTAGGAATTCATAAAGTCTGTTATATGATTCGTTATCTGATACAATGAGCAATTTATGTATATAATGACCTATGGATGCATAACCATCCTCTGATGACGAGTCGTTTATAACACCAGTTAATTTATCTGGCCCTGGTAAAATACTAAGGTGCGTATCTTTATCTATATTCTCTATTGTATTCAGTTTTTCAAGTGCAAGAGCCGCTATGGGTAATTTGATCGTACTCGCAGGATAGAAATAACTGTTAGGATTTAATCCGAATGTATGCTCAGTAAATTTTGGAAGGTTATTGATATCTCTATCTATTTGTGTATAAATAATTTGAGCTCTATATCCTTCAGGCTGAGTTATAATAGTATGATATTTTGCATCAAGCTTATGTAGTAGGCCTGTTAGTATCTTGGAATCTATAAATTTGTGATGCTCTACTGAAGATTTGAAAAATGAAATGGTTCCTAGGATAAAAGTAATTGTAAGAATGAAGAAAGTAAAAGTTCTGGAGTAAAAATTCTTAATAAAAAGATCGATAAAAATAGTAACACATATATTCACCACCACTGATATCATTATGAACCAGGTCCAGGCCAAACCCACTTGCTTTAAATAAAAGACTATCAAAAAGCTTGATATCAATCCAGTGATTAAACTTATTGAGTTGAACTTTCTATTTATCTTGGTCAATAAAAATAACCCAAGTAGACCGCCATATGTAAAGGATGCGATTTGAAGACCAATAATTACTATTGCTGAATCACTCTCATCAAAAATAAGTGCAATGCTAATAAGAACTGATGCCCAGAATAAACTGACGATTCTTGAGGTTTTTATTGATGACCTTCCGCCAAGCCAATCGACAATGGTTGAAGATGCCAAAGAATTGATAGAAGAGCTAAGAGTTGACATGGCTGCCGAAAATATACCAGCAAGTAATAATCCACGTAGACCTATCGGCAAATGATCTACGATAAAACTAGAAAATTCTCTATCTTTTTGTAAAGGTACACCATCAAAAAAATGGAATATAAGTGAGCCAGCTAGTAAGAATATTCCAAATTGAAGCATGACAAATATGCCACTTCCGATCATGGCTTTTTGTCCTGACCTTATATCTTTTGTTCCTAGCACCCTCTGAACCATCATATGATCAACACCATGTGATGAAAAAGAAAGGAACATACCTCCAATTACTGCACTTATGAAAAAATAGGGGTCTTTGAATAATTCACCAGAAAAATTAAAGATCTTTGTTTTTCCAGCTCCATTTAGGTCTGAGAGGATAGCTAAGGCAGAATTATCTGAATTAAGGAGAATATATATAATGGAAATCAGACCTCCCAAAAGATATAGGACAAATTGAAAACTATCTACCCATACAATTGTCCTGATACCTCCTAGTGCTGAATAGATCAGCGTTACAACTCCAATTAAAAGAACTGAAACAGGAAGTGACCATCCTGTAACAACTTGTACAATTACTGCCGTAGCTAAAAATCTGATGCCATCAGCAAGAATACGCGTCAAGAGAAAAACGCCTGATGCTATTTTTTGGATATCCTTATCAAACCTTTCTCCTAAGATCTCATAAATAGATGTAATACCTGATGAAAAATATTTTGGAAGAAAAAAGATAGATACCAGTATCCTGCCTAAGATATATCCAAATGCTAGTTGCAGAAAGAACCAATTTCCTCGGTAAGCAATACCAGGGATGCTAATGAAGGTAAGTACTGATGTTTCTGTTGCAACAATAGAAAACATGGCAACGACCCAAGGTAGACTTTTATTACCTAAGAAGTAATCTGATGTTGTCTTATTTTGGAGACCCTGGTACCACCCAAAACCAATAAGCCCTGCTAAAAAGATCAATATTATTAAACTATCTACCCAGTGAATAACCTACTCCTATTTTTTAGTACATAGTTATTTTATTAATATCATACGTCTTGATTCTTTATGATCATTTGATACGATGGTATATATATATATACCAGACGATACATCATTACCGTATTGATTTGTCCCATTCCATCGAATTCTATGTTGACCAGGAATAAAGGTATCTTTTACAAGCTCCGCGATCTTATTCCCAATAAGATCGTAAATGAACAATTGAACAGTGCGCTCTTTATCGATAGTAAATGATATTTCTGTTGACATATTAAAAGGATTAGGAAAATTCTTGCCAAGGCTTATTTGTGAAGGATGGTCATTAACACCTGTAGTAGAGAGATCTATATTATTGATAATACTTAGATCGTCGATATAGATACTTCCAAATTGTGATTGGCCCTCTGTAAAGCTCAATTGGAAACTATCAAATCTCATATTTCCGTTTAAATTACCATCGCCGATCCATTCTCCTGTACCATCAACATCCATATCCCAAGAAATCAATTTCCAACCGACCCAATCAATAATATACCAAGGGCTGACCTCATGATTTGAACTACTTGTAGATGGTAGGTTATCATCAACACAGAATCTAAACTTATTTCCAGAGCCATCACCAAACACATAAGCCTGCATTGTCTTTGAATCATTAAAAATAACATCTCTAGGTGGACCACCACTTAAATAAACCCTTATAAGCCAATCATTATCAGAAAGATTCCACCCATATGAAATTTCCATGGATTGACTACTCTCATATAATAAACTCAAAATTTGTGAATTGGGTTGCATCCAAGTACTATCTGGGATGATACCTGTTGTACTTCCTGATGACTGAGGTCCCCACCAATTTGCACCAATACCCTGCTCTAGATTATCGATCTCATTTATTTCAATATCGAAATTTCGTGTTTGGAAACTAAATGACTGATCTATTTCGATCACATTATCAAAAATGTCTGTTATTCCAGAGTATAACCTTGTTACATATACTTCGTTAGGATACAGATTCTGATTAGGGAAATAACATATTGAACTTTTTTCACCTACAGGATAATAAACCAATTCTCCTGAAACTGATGAATGATCTTGAAACCGTTCTAGTAAAAAGTAATCTAACAGATCGATACTGGTATCTAATGTCTCATCAAATTGTATATTAATAATAGGAAAGATCTCAACATTCGTAGCAACACTTGGAGGAAAGATATTTTCTATTTCTGGTGGAACCATATCTGCTGGTCCAGTTTTAAAAAGCAAATGAAAATCTCCTCCTTCTTCGCCATTCTGATCACCATCCATAAAATGTCCATATACGTCGCGCGCCTCATCAAATATTGTTAATGTATAGTTCGTCTCAAATAATAAAGGATTTGGCGTAAGGATAAGCGTTTGATCATCATACCAGTAATACCCTTCAAGGTCGGTAGCAGGACTCATAACAATAGAAGCAATAACTGAGGCAGTATCCATAGGTCTACTAAATTGAATCTCAATTGGCTCCCATGCAGGAAAAAGAGAATCTCCTTCAACAGGAACCGTTTCCATGACTGTAGGTGGTTGG
>CACEUX010000056.1 GCA_902562835.1 uncultured Fidelibacterota bacterium | reverse complement strand
TCATTGTTTAAAAGATTTGGCTCTATAGATGATATACGAAATCTCTCTACTCCTTCAATATTATCTAATTCAATCAATAGCTGGAGTAAATTTTCATCTGACCCTGCACCAAAATCTCCAATATTAACTCCTGTCAATACAATCTCTTTTACTCCTTTGAGAGCTACCTCTTGAGCAGTTTGTACTGTAGTTTGAATATTACCACTTCTACTTTTCCCACGTGCCAATGGTATTGTACAAAATGAACAGGTATAGTCACAACCATCTTGGACCTTTAAATAAGATCGGGTTCGGTCACCTATAGAGTAGGAAGGTTTAAAAGAGTGAACGTGTTCGATACTCGAACGTATTATAGAATTATCTTCTTTTTGATCTAACTCGTTTAAGTGGTCAAGTAAATTAAATTTTTCTTCAGAACCTATAACAAGATCTACCCCATCAATAGCTGCAATTTCTTCTGGCTTCAATTGTGCATAGCAGCCAATGACTGCAATACTTGATAATGGATTTAAGCGCTTAGCTTGTCGAATTAATTTTCTAGCTTCTTTATCCGCATTTTCAGTAACTGAACACGTATTGATCACATATATATCTGCATGATCTCGATACTCTACTTTCTCAAATCCTCTATTGATAAAGTCTCGAGAAATGGTAGATGTCTCAGAATAGTTTAGTTTGCACCCCAATGTATGGAATGCTACTCTTTTGGTTGGTGTACTCATATTATAAGGGTGATAAAATTAAGACCTTTAATTCAATTATTAGGGATATCTATAGACACATATATCATTAATAAATATTTTTTATAAAGAAAAGTTTGAAAATAGCATTATTTAATAATTTAAATATTTATATATTTATGCTTAACATATTGTCGCCTAATAGATAATATATAAATATTTTTAATAAAACAACTGGCAATGCTTAAATGAAGCTTGATGCTATAGACTGCAAAATACTTGATGAGCTACAAAAATCTGGAAGAGAATCTGCTAGCCATATTGCAGATAAAATAAATGTATCCGTCCCAACTATAACAGAACGGATAAGGAAACTTCAGGAGAGTGGAGTGATAATCGGGTTTCAAGCTATTCTTGACCCAACATTAATCGGGTTAGACGTGGCCGCCATTATTACCATTATTTCAGAATCATCACAATATTATAAAAAGGTTACCCTAGAAGCAAAAGAGACACCAGAAGTATTACATTGTTTTAGTACAACCGGGAATGGCTCCCATACACTATTGGTATCAACGAAAAACTCTAATACACTGGAAGAGCTGCTACGTAAAATACAAAGTTGGCCCGGCGTAACTAGAACAGAGACACAGATAATACTTTCATGGTATAAAAATGGAACAATATTACCACTACCAGAATGATTTTTATTATCAACAACAACCTAAAAAAACAATAGGAAATACAAATGAGTAAAGTTAAAGCAGAGTATATTTGGATGGATGGCCATGAGCCAACTCAAAAATTAAGATCAAAGACAAAAGTCATTTCTGGGCCTGTAGAGTCCCTGGAAGATCTGCCACTATGGGGCTTTGATGGTTCAAGCACAAATCAGGCGGAAGGAAATGATAGTGACTGCATGCTGAAACCTGTCTACAAGGTCCCAGACCCAATTCGAGGGGGTGACGACCTGCTTGTTATGTGCGAAGTTATGAATGCTGATGGGTCAGTACACTCTACTAATACCAGAGCTCATTTAAGGGAATTAGCTGAACAACATAAAGGCCACGAGGCATGGTTTGGTATTGAACAAGAGTATACTTTGTTTGAGGGGCGGAATCCATTGGGCTGGCCCGAAGGAGGATACCCCGCACCCCAAGGACCCTTTTATTGCGGTGTAGGCGCAGATGAAGTATTCGGTAGAGAAATAGTTGAAGAGCACCTTGAACTCTGCCTTGATGCTGGTTTAGAGGTTTCAGGAATTAATGCAGAAGTAATGCCCGGGCAGTGGGAATATCAAGTTGGGCCGCTCGGGCCATTAGACTCTGCAGATCAGATGTGGTTATCACGTTGGCTTCTTTACAGAATTTCTGAGGATTATGGTATTAGTGCGACCCTTCATCCTAAGCCTGTAAAAGGCGACTGGAATGGAGCTGGTGCACATACAAACTTCAGCACAAAGGCAATGCGAGAAGAAGGTGGAATTAAGGTTATTGAAGATGCATGTGAAAAGTTAAGTAAAAAGCATGATGATCATATTGCAGTCTATGGCGCACATAATGAAGAGAGGCTTACTGGGCTCCATGAGACCTGTAGCATCAAAGAATTTCGTTACGGTGTGAGCGACCGTGGAGCTTCCATAAGGATTCCAATGCAGACAGCCAATGAAGGATATGGATATTTGGAAGATAGGAGGCCATCTGCAAATATGGATCCATATAAAGTTTGTGCAATATTATTAGAGACTACCTGTAGCTAATTGACATTCTATTATATTTAAAAGAGGCATCCTCTTATGCCTCTTTTTTATGGCTTATGCATATTTAATTATTTTAATAATGTATTAGTTCACTGAAATATGTTCCCGTACGGTTTGTATGAGGACCCAAAATAATATTCGTGATCTTAGAAATAAGATCGATCAAATCGACAAAAACATATTTGATCTACTTGATAAACGTTTTTCAATTTGTAAATAAATAGGACAATTGAAATATCTAAGCAAAATCAATATTGATGACTCTGAATCACTAAAAGCATTACAAGAAATATGCGGTGAAGGAAAAGAATAATCTTCTTTTCACTTTATTAGATCATATTATAATATCTCTAGTAGTATTTATAACAATAACCATAGGAATATATTTAAATGAACGACACATCCTTTATTAATCAAGTTGACCAACAAATAGAAAAACATCATCTACTAAATCATTCTTTCTACCAGGCATGGAATAGTGGCGCGCTATCTAATGATACTATTCGAGAATATGCAGCTCAATACTTCCAACATGTATCCTCCTTCCCAAGATATTTATCTGCTATACATTCAAATTGTGACGATATAAAGACCAGACAACTGCTATTAGAAAATTTAGTTGATGAGGAAAAGGGACCTGAAAATCATCCAGAACTCTGGATGCGGTTTGCTGAAGGAATGGGCAATACACGCAATAAGGTAAATGATACAGAAGCTATGAATGAGACAAGAGATCTTGTTAACACATTTAACAAGCTCTCTCGCTCAGAGCAATACCATATAGGACTTGCTGCTCTTTATTGTTACGAATCCATGCAACCAGAAATATCAGAAACAAAAAAAGACGGACTTCAGAAGTTCTATGGTATAAAAGATGAGAATACATTGAAGTTCTTCACAGTGCATATGCATGCAGATAAATGGCATAGAGAAGTGGTAAGAAAACTTCTTGCTGAACTGGGGGATACAAAAAAGAAACAGAGAGAAATATTAGAAGCTGTTAATAGTGCTTTAAATGCCTTAAATAATTTTCTATCTGGAATGGAAAGGGTTTATTGCTAAAAATTTAAATTAAATCTTTTAAAATATAAAAAGGGCAGTTTTACTGCCCTTTTTATATTTTATTCCTAATCCCTTCGGTCTCGGCCAGTTCGGCGATTCATTTTACGCTGATAGCCTTGCCTCTGGTCAACCTTCTCCCTTTTCTCAGCAGCACTGGCTGAATTGCCTTGTCTACGGTGACCTTTCCTTCTGTGCTCGCCTCTTCTGTCACTACTTCTTCTTGAGGCTCCTTTTTTTCTATGCTCTTCCATAATTTTGTATCTGTTCAAACTAAATGACAACCCTGGATTTCAATCCCAGGGTTACCATAAAGTATTATTTGATTTTTTTAGAATGTAGGGTCGACGAAAAGAGTAGAATCTGTTTTAACAAGGTTCACCTTGTCTGTCATATCCAACCCACTTACAGCTTGCTCAACCATTGCCATTTCATTTTCATGAATGAAATCATCGGCTCGAGCAATATATGCTAGGTTTTTTACAACCTTAAAGCGATCTTCATCTGTAGTGAACAATCCTTTAAGAGATTCTAAACATGTGCCATAGTGGTCCATACGAGCTGATACATCACCAAGCTCTATGAATTTATTGATCACTTCAGCTTCCATTGCGTTGTATTCTTCATCGGACACGTCCGGCAACATCACCTTGACATTGCCACGCATGGCCTCTTTTTCTGACTCATCTACCTCCCCATCTGCTAGAAATGATACGCAGACAAAGGCATAGACTAAATCGTGATGCTGACTCCAGTTTGCCATAATTTCCCCTTATATTATTAGTTTTGGGTAACTTTAATTGTTTTATCATAGCCCCAAGTGCTTAAATGCACCCTCTATGACGGCTAGAAAACCTGAAAAATTATAATGAGTAACGTCCAAGAGCAAGATTTCTAAGAAATAACATAATCTTTTTTTTTATAAGGAATATTGTTTCAATACCTTGTCTATTGTAGTTTTTATTTTCCATTCTAACCAAAGAATTAACATCGATGAAGAAAATATCTATAAATACAACCCCTTTCAAGAACAATACCTACTCATGAAGGAATTGGTAAGGCCATAAAATGGAAAAGTTTTATTCATTTCTAGTTAGATTAAATAGCCTTCAGTTTAAATACCGTACAATACTTTCGTTCCTATTGGTATTGGCTGTTGTTTTTTTGTCAGATGTTATATTCCATTTTTATTTCCCATCTATTGTTGAGATTCTAGATGCTCATTTCAATATTAAAATGTCTGATCATGAGAATGTTCCACTAGACTGGGCTCCTGAAATTTGGGGCGGTGTCATGGCATTGGTCTTGGGCACACTCATTATTGTAATAGCAATTGCAGCAGAATCATCTCCAAAACTGATGGATCTTTTTGTAAAAGATTGGCTTAGCCTTAATTATGTCTGGTTCTTGATCCTCGCATCCCTTCATGCTATATTGATTATGTTTTACATAGAGCCCTTGAGCCGCTATTCCAGTGTCGTACTGAATTCTTACGTTTACCTCTTTATCGCTTCTATTTTCACTTTACCTTATATTTTTTATATACTGCTTTATTCTAAAACGAGTAATGTGGTAGTTACCATTTCCAAAATAATACAAAGTTATATATATGATATGGAAAAGCCCATAATCAGTATGGCTATGAGCAACAGCACTGAAGTAATTGAAGAATATCAAAAAGAAATTATGGGCTCTCTTGACCAATTAGATGACCTTTTATCATTTACAGAATTCAAAGAAACGCAGACCGATATAATAAGGCAGATAAGAACAGTCATTCAGCTTTATATAAGAGAAAAATCAAAGTTTAATGATAAATTTTTTATGCTCACTCCCACCATTCGCGACAATGCAACATTTCGTACGTACACAGATCTTCAGTACCAAGAGATGTCTGACTCAAAAACATTTTATGAAGTTAAAACTTTTAGATTGCTGGGCAGTGCCTACGTAAAGATGATAACAAGTGATCGATTTGATATAGCATCTCTAATCCCTGCAGAAATGGTTGATATCGGCAAAACCTGTTTACAATCTAATGACGACATAATACTTGGGCATGTTAATATACGTTTTAATACACTTTTTAGAATGGCAATAAAACATGCATACAAAAATAATGAACCACGTAACCTTTATAACCTTGCTTTTCATTATTCAAATATGATTCAAGAATATATAAAAGCAGATCGTGTTGATATGGCAAAGTATTGCTATGATAAATTCAAATTTTATGCTAATGACATCTATAAGAATGCTGAGATGAACCCTGGTTTATATTTTGTAGTGGACACCTTAACATTTGAACTTAGAAAGTGCCAGGTGCTTATTCACGAGAAGAACTGGAGCAATGAAGACCAAATGGATCTTTTGAAAATGATACTCCAGTTGGATAAACCACCAGGATACTCAAAAGATGAAGTAGACAAAGGTATCCTTGGTGGGAATAATGGGACAAGACGAATCCAGATTGGGCTGGCCTTATTTTATTTATCCGTTCAAAAAAATGAATTCGCCACTGCTATTGCTGAAGATTATTTGGATGACCTTGCGTATTTTGACGAAAAAACATTCAAGTCAAATGCAAATACACAATGCTTTCTATTATCTATTTTTGGACCACAGTTCTGGGAAGATACTGATAGAGGTACACTCAACATATATTTTGCTCCCGAAAAAGAACAGCTTGACCCCTTTAAAGAACTTTTATTTAGTCTTATGGATAAAAGATTGGAAGCTCTTGAAAGAGATGTAAAGTTTCTTTCTCTTGAAGTGGATAAGCTAATGCAAAAACGTAAACGCCAGGATGGGTATTTAAATGATGCAGACAAGGAAAGAATGGAAGAACTGCAGAGAAAAATATCCGCTCGAGAAAAAACAGATGAAGAAAAACCAATAGATTGGACAGTGAAGCATGATGTCCTTTATTCCCTACTTTGTATATCTTTCTTTGCTGATCAAGAAATAGACGAATCTGAAAAAAGTGCTATTTTT
>CACEUX010000055.1 GCA_902562835.1 uncultured Fidelibacterota bacterium | reverse complement strand
TCCTCTATCTTTTATCATTTCTGCATGCTCATTTTCTTTTTTTAATTGATTATTTGCAGCACCAGCAATTACAGAGCATTTGAGTTTTGGAGTGGTATTATGAATCGCTATGATAGCTCTTAAACCCGTACCTTTATCTTGGCAGAAGACCACTTCTTCATGTCCTCGAATACCCATACTTTCAAAAATAGATAACATTATAGCTACCTATGAACCTTTAATCACTGGCTTTATCCATCCAAATGGATCATCAATTTCTTGACGCTGGATTGCTGATAATAATTCCTTACACTTAGCTGCTATAGGACCTGGTTGGTTCTTATTAATTTCGTAGACCTCATTATTATATGTTATCTTTCCGACTGGCGTTACTACAACTGCAGTACCTGTGCAAAACACTTCGTCTGATTTTATGAGTTCATTTATAGTTACGTCAGTTTCAAAAACTTTCAGTTTTAGTAATTCAGATGCTATTTTGCATACAGAGTTTCGAGTTACTCCATCAAGGATAGAACCACTTAATTTTGGAGTTTTGACAATTCCATCTTTTACAATAAATAAGTTTGCAGAACCAAGTTCTTCAATCTGATTCTCATTATTTGCATCAAGGTAAATTACCTCATCAAATCCTTCCTTTTTTGCCATTGTAAGTGGGTAAAGTGATGCTGAATAATTTCCAATTGCTTTCGCATTACCAATCCCTCTTGGAGCTGCACGATGGTAATCAGTTTCTACCTTAAGATTAAGCGGCCTGACCCCAGCTTTAAAATAAGAGCCAACAGGTGAAAGGAATACCATGAAAGTATACTCTGATACAGCTCTAACTCCTAATGCTGGAGCTGTACCCCATACAATAGGCCTTATATACATACTACCTTTGCCATAGGGTGGTACATAATCAAAATTATCCTTTAAGGTAGCAACAACAGCATTTTTAAAAAACTCAGGATTCATTTCTGGAATACATAACCTTTTGGTAGACCATGCCATTCTCTTTGCATTACGATCAATTCTAAATAGAACAATATTATCCTTTGATGTGTGAAAAGCCTTGGTCCCCTCAAACACACCCTGACCATAGTTTAATACTCCCGCTGCTGGAGATAATTCAATATTGCCATATGGCACCAACGACCCACCAGACCATTTACCATCAATAGAGCAGGTTGCTTTAAACATACTGCGGGTTTGTATCGCATCGAAACCAAGCTCTTCCCATTTAATATTTACTTTTTCCATCCTCATTTGAGGAGAGCCCTTCCTATAACCAGTCTTTGTATCTCAGATGTTCCTTCATATATCTCTGTGATTTTTGCATCTCGCATTAATCTCTCTACTCCATATTCCTGCATGTATCCATAACCGCCATGTATTTGTACACAGTCTGTTGCCGCTTTCATAGCTGTAGATGAGGCAAACAATTTTGCCATGGAGCTCTCTTTAATATATTCTTTACCTTGATCTTTCAAATGAGCTGCTTGCCATACAAGTAACCTAGAACCATCTACGTTTGTTGCAATATCAGCTATTTTATTTTGAATGGCACCAAACTGACTAATTGATTTACCAAATTGTTGTCGCTCTTTTGCATATGTAACAGATTTTTCTAAAGCAGAACGAGCTAAACCTAATGCTTGTGCTGCAATGCCAATACGTCCACCTCCAAGAGCCTTCATCGCAATTGAAAACCCTTGCCCCTCATCCCCTATTCGATTCTTAGCTGGAATTCTACAATTCTCAAAATAGATCTCGCACGTATCTGAAGCTCGAATACCAAGTTTGTCTTCTTTTTTACCTATACTAAGTCCAGGCGCACCCTTTTCAACGACGAATGCAGAAACTCCCTTTGAACCAGCTTCCTTATTCGTTAAACAGAAAAAAATAACTATATCGCTATTTTGGCCACTCGTTACCCAATTTTTAGTACCATTTATAATATAATCAGCCCCATCTTTTTCTGCATAAGTCCTCATGTTGCTCGCATCAGACCCTGATTGAGGTTCACTGAGACTATATGCCCCTAATTTATTACCGTTGGCAAGTGGTTTTAGGAATTTATTTTTCTGTTCAACATTTCCGTTATCTAAAAGCACCTGACATACTAGTGAATTATTTACAGACATTATCGTTGAAGTTGCAAGCTCTACTGCTGCTATCTCTTCAATGGCAATCACATAAGATAGAGTATCAAAACCTGAACCACCCCACTCTTCAGGTACCATCATACCCATGAATCCAAGCTCACCCATTTTCTTAATCTGTTCTCTAGGAAATTCAGAATTCTCATCTCGAGATATAACGCCCGGGAGTAGATGCTTTTCAGCAAAATCCTTGGCTGTCTCTTTAATTAATTCCTGTTCTGTCGATAGGGTAAGATCAATCATGTCTTTCAATAATTATAGCAGAAGCTTCGCCACCACCTATGCATAGTGAGGCTAACCCTTTCTTTGCATTTTGGCGAGTCATGGCATTAATAAGAGTTGTAAGGATCCTTGCACCAGAAGCACCAATCGGATGTCCAAGTGCAATAGCACCACCGTAGATATTTACTTTATCATGTTTAATTTTAAAATCATCCATTGCAGCCATCGTCACAACAGAAAAAGCTTCATTTATCTCCCAGAGGTCAATATCATCAGGTTTTAAATTAGCTTTCAATAGTACTTTGTTTATAGCTTTTCCAGGAGCGGTGGTAAACCACTCTGGTTGATGGGATGCTGAAGCTTGTCCTATAATACTGGCTAAAATATCTAGACCAAGATGTTTGGCATTTTCTTCACTGGTTATTAATAGAGCAGCGGCACCATCATTTAATTTTGAAGCATTTGCTGCTGTTATGGTTCCACCCTCTTCAAATGCGGGTCTTAATTTTGGAATTTTATCAAATCTTGCCCTATTAGGTTCTTCATCTTGGTCCACAAGAAATGGATTTCCCTTTCTTTGCGGCATCTCAATTGGTACAATTTCTGTTTTAAATATTCCATCAGAAGTAGCTGCCTTCGCGCGGTTATAGGACTCTATCGCATATTCATCCTGCGATTTACGTGTATAGCCTCTATCCTTGGCTAAAGTCTCTGCACAATTACCCATATGTTTATCATTGTATACGTCCCAGAGACCGTCATGTATCATGCTGTCAATGACCTGGCCATGGCCTAATTTCTGACCCATTCTCGCATTATTTAGAAGATAGGGGGCATTTGACATACTCTCCATACCACCAGCAACAACCATATGAGCATCGCCACATCTTATTGCTTGATCAGCGAGCATAACAGCTTTAAGGCCTGAGCCACACATTTTATTAATTGTTAAAGATTCAACAGAGTCAGGGCATCCACTTTTCAAGGTTGCTTGTCTTGCTGGTGCTTGACCTTGCCCAGCAGAAAGGACATTGCCTAGTATAACTTCATTTATTGATTCAGCATGAATACTTGTATGGTTCAGAATCTCTTTAATACAAGCAGACGCCAGGTCAGAAGCTGATAACGATGATAAGTGACCTTGGAATGCTCCTATAGGAGTGCGTTTTGCCGAAACAATAACTGATCTCCGTTGCATTATTTTCCTTTAAAAAGCATTTATAAGACAGATTATAAATTACAGAATAATTTGAAAGTATCTTGGGAATTTGATAAACAAACTTAGATACATGAGGTAACTATAATGATCTAATTTTGATCATAGGCTTCAATTATTTTCATAACCAAAGGATGACGCACAACATCCTTTTTTCCAAGGTTTACAATACCAATACCTTGAACATTATTTAATAATTTACTCGCTTGCAAAAGTCCCGAGTCTGATCGGTTCTGTAAGTCTATTTGGGTTACATCTCCAGTAATGATGGCTTTAGAACCTATTCCAAGCCTTGTAAGGAACATTTTCATTTGTAGTACGGTCGCATTCTGCGCTTCATCTAATATCATATAGGCACTATCCAGCGTACGCCCCCTCATATATGCAAGTGGGACTACTTCTATTACCTTACGCTCCAACAATTGCGCTAATTGGTTTTCTGCATAAAGGATGTGAAGCGAATCATATAGAGGCGCTAAATAGGGATCGACCTTGTCTTTAAGGTCACCTGGTAGAAAACCGAGACTCTCACCAGCCTCTACCGCAGGTCTACATAAAATAATTCGATCTACTCTATGAGACTCTAAGGCTGCGACAGCAAATGCAACAGACAGGAAGGTCTTTCCTGTTCCAGCAGGACCAATACTAAAAACAACATCGTTATTGTTCACCATTTCAACATAACGATTTTGTCCTTCTGTTTTAGCACTAATAGCACCCTTTCTCCCATAATGTATTACGTGTTCTGGTACCGTGTTAGTTTTATCCATACCATTCACATTTGCTTTTATAAGGGTTATTAGTTTCTGCACATCCTTTACAGTAAGACTACCTTTTCCAGTAAAGGTTTGCATCATTTCATGCAGAATCTCTTGTACTTGCAAAATAGCCTGTTGATCGCCTTGGATCTTGATTTCTTCACCTCTTACAATAATTGTTGCCGGGATAGCCTTTTCAATTAATTTTATATGTGAATCACCTACCCCAAGGAGTGCTGTAGGCTCTATTGTTTTTAACTCAAGTATCTTTTCCAATTTTCTCTGAAGCCTGTAATTTCATAGGATAAAATTTAAGGATTATTATCATTTTATACTTCAATCAAAAATTGCACATATATATACTTTTACTACTTTTTGGTTATGGATGTAAAGGTCCAGATTTACAACTAGAATCAAGCAAGCAAAACATAGATTATTTGATAGAGCAAGGGCAAATACTCTGGGAACAGCGTACTGATAAAATCGCTATGAATAAAGCAGCTCACTTTATCAGTCTAGCTCATGAACAGCGCCCTGAAGACTTTAAGATCTCTGTGCTAATGGGAAAGATAAATTATCATAAAGCATATTTTATGACATCAGACAAAGATCAAAAGGATTCCTTATTTCTCGAGGGGAGTAAAATCTGTAAAAATGCAGTAATAAATCATCCTGACTTTATAAAGATTCATGATAACGCAGAAGGGGATAGTTCATTTAAGTTGCTTTCAGCAATTGCAGAAGCGCCAAAATCTGTGGTTCCAGGACTCTATTGGTGGGCAGTAAACCTTTCACACCACCTAATCAATAAACCAGCACTGTCTAGGATCAATCAACGTGAATTGATGGAGATCATAATGCACCGCGTGCTTGCCTTGGAACCAGGGTTTGACTTTAGTGGTCCTTACAGATTTTTTGGTTTATTATATACTAAAATACCAGGTTTGGAAATATCTCAATCCGAAACATATTTTAAGCAGGCTTTAGAAACAAATCCTGAATACTTTGGTAATAGTGTGGTAATGGCTGAGTTTTATCATCAAAAAGCAGGGAATCGAGAGAATTTCCATCAAGTTTTGGAGAAAGTTATAAATTCTGACCTATTAGATCATCCCGAGCTGATGATAGAAAATTTCTTTTTTCAACAAAAGGCTCAGGCACTAATTGAAATTGAATCTTCGCTTTTTGAATAATCTATTCGACTAATAAACAGTACGTATATTTGTTTTTAGGCAACTTGTTCGATAACTTCAGTTTAACCCGATATTGGAGTCAACTATGAATTTAGATTACTCAATTAAAGAATTCATGGCTAGAGAATTGATCACTTTCCAACTAGACACACCTATAGAAACAGCCATGGAGTCCTTTTTAACTAATAAAATCTCTGGAGCACCTGTCCTAAATAAACAGGGAAATCTCGTAGGCGTTCTATCAGAAAAGGATTGTATGAGGACCCTTTTCGAAGCTACTTACTACAACAATCTCGGAGGTTTTGTTAATGAATATATGTCTACTGATCTGAAAACGATTAATATTCATGATACTCTTTCAAATGTCGCTGATCAATTTATAAAGTCTAGATTTAGAAGGTTTCCAGTTGTTGAAGGGGAAAAGTTAGTAGGCCAAATCAGCAGAAGAGATGTGCTAAGGGCAATTGTTAAACTTTCAAATGAGGAGTAGTTAGCATAATGAGATTATTATCACTTTTGATTATAGTGGGTTTTGTAGGCGCTGATGATTCGAGCGCTCTTTCAAAAGCATCTGATGCCTTAAATGCAGGATTGTTTGAAGATGCACTTAAACATATATCAGTTGCACAAAAAGAGAATCCAAAAAATGCTGAAATGCATCGTATGAAAGCTTTTTTGTATGAGGCACTAGATGATCCAAAAAATGCTTTAGAATCTTGGGAAGCATGCCTCAAACACTCCAAAGATAAAAGTATACGTCGTGAAGCAAAAATTCATATTAAAAATATGATGGAAGAAATGTGATCAAAAAAATTAATTTCATATTTTTATCTATTCTTTTTTTCTCATGTTGGAATAACTCGCTTGATCCTGCTATAAACTCTATGTTTAATTTTGATCAAGTGGGTACATTGGAGATTGAAGATATTGATGATCACTCCAGTTTATCAGGGTCAGGAGAAATGGTTCTATCCAGCCTAACCTATAATTTTTTAAAGTATGGTTATAATGTAAATATAGCTGATAGTGAAAACTCAACTATTACACTGGGGGCTGGTTCGAAAGTTCTTCTTTTATCATGCGTTATAACTGAATTCACTGATTCAAAAATTATAGTAGTACCTTTCCGTAATGAAGATAAAGGATATACT
>CACEUX010000054.1 GCA_902562835.1 uncultured Fidelibacterota bacterium | reverse complement strand
CGAATCACATCTTGGGGGAAAGTTTTTAGGAAGTATTTTATCGATGAAATTCCACAATTTTACAATTGGCTTAAAGGAGATTTAAATATTGTGGGTGTAAGAGCATTAAGTGAACATTATTTCCAACTCTACCCTGAAGATCTACAAAAGAAACGAATAAAATTTAAACCAGGATTGATTCCGCCCTATTATTCTGATTTACCTAAATCTTTTGATGAGATTATAAATAGTGAAAGACTTTATTTAACTAAAAAGGAAAAGTCACCATTTTTGACAGATCTTACTTACTTTACTAAAGCAATTTCTAATATTTTGCTTTCTGGTGCTCGAAGTAAATAATGAGATATAATAAATTAAAAATAATTATTCTTTTAATATCCTTATCATTTTCCAAGGACATCAGAGTTAGGCCACTCTTACTATATCAATATTCTTCTGATGGTAGCGACTGGGTATATGAAAATAATCCAATTACAATTTTTGGTGCAGGGCTTGGAGCCTATTATGAAAATAACAATTGGACAATCGAAGCAGAATATATTCAATTAGGGTTTTTAGGAAAATTGGATGAGGGTTTATACGATTTTTCACCCATACAAAGTTTCCCATATATTGATAAATCAAAAGATGCCGATGGTTATTGGACAGAATATGCTAATGCAAAGATTGTATATAGTATCAAGAATATCAATTTTGAATTTGGGAAGTTCGACCGACATTGGGGCCCAGGGAAAAGGGCATTACATATATCAAGAAAGCCTCCATCTTATCCACAAATTGGATTTAAATGGAAGATCGCTGATAACCTAAACCTTACCTATTTCCATGGTTTTTTAAATAGCGGTTTATTGGATTCTAACCGAGCTGACATTTATGATAATGACTTCAGCCAAAGATCAATCAATGTAACTAGAAATATTGCATCACATAGAATTGAATGGAATCTGAATAGTAAAATTAAATTAAGTGCAAATGAAACTGTTATTTATGCTACCAGAGATTTAGATATACATTATCTAATTCCAGTAGTTCCTTTCTATCCTATTGAGAACTATTTAGGTGATACAGATAATATTCAAATGGGTTGTGATATATCTATAGATTTAATAGAAGATCATAAGCTTTACATGGGGTTTTTTATGGATGAATTAACCCCTGAATGGCTTTTTAAAAACAAGAACCATAATTGGTTTGCTTGGCAATTTGGCTATAATGCTAAAAACATTTTATTTAATGGTAATCTAAGTGTGGAGTTCAATTGGACAGACCAGCGTGTTTATAAACATAAATATATTGTGAATGATTTTTATAGTTATGGTCAACCACTAGGTTTCTGGGCAGGTCCTCATGCAGAAGAGTATATTTTGGATTATTTGCTTCCAATTAAAGAAAATAAATTTTCAATTTCTTACTCAATTGCAAAGCGCGGTGCAATTACTGAACAAATGGTAGAACAAAATTATAATGATAATCAAAATGAAAGGTATGCAAGTGGATATGAAGAAAGGTCTATTTTTAAAATAAAATTGATCAGACCCTCGAGGATGGAAGGATTACAATATGCAATAACAATCAATCAAGTAAAATTTATAAATGCTGGCTTCAATTCCTCTGAACTAAATATGGATGGTATAAATTCAAATAAAATATCTAGTGAATTTGGTATATCTTATAACTTTGATTATCCTGGAGATTAATTTTTATTCTTTAGATAAGCGCTTTTAAATATTCCCCGTATTCATTTGAATATTTTGCTGCCAGTTTATCAAGCTGGCCTTTATCAATAAATCCTTGATGATAAGCGATTTCCTCAACACACCCAACTTTTAAACCCTGTCTTTCCTCAATAGTTTTAATAAAATTTGATGCATTGTTCATTGCTTGCTGCGTTCCAGTATCAAGCCATGCATACCCCCTTCCCATTAATTCTACTGATAAACTATTCATGTCATGGAAAGCTTGATTGACTGAAGTAATCTCTAATTCACCTCTTTTAGAAGGCCTAACATTCTTCGCAATATTTACAACTTCATTTGGATAATAATATAGCCCGACTACGGCATAATTTGATTTTGGTTGAGAGGGTTTTTTCGACTATATCTGTAACTTTACCAGAATCATCAAAACTAACTACACCATATTGCTGGGGATTTTTTACACTATATCCAAAAATAACCGCATCATTTTTTGATTGAACAGTTTTTACACTATTTTGAAGCATGCCAGATAAACCATGACCAAAAAATATATTATCACCTAAAATTAAACTAACTGAATCGTCTCCAATAAAATTTTCTCCAAGTAAGAATGCCTGTGCCAGTCCATCAGGTGATGGTTGAACCATGTATGATATATTCAAACCTAAATGAGATCCATCATTAAATAATTCATTAAATCTTGGAGTATCATATGGCGTGGAAATAATCAATATATCTTGAATTCCAGAAAGCATTAATGTTGACAATGGATAATAGATCATTGGTTTATCATAGATAGGCAGTAACTGCTTAGACACAACTGAAGTGATTGGGTACAGGCGCGTTCCACTACCTCCAGCTAATATTATTCCTTTCATGCTTGAATCACTCCTAGTCTTTCCTGTCTATATGTTTTATCCTGTATTGGCTGCCACCAGGAACGATTATCCAAATACCAATGTATAGTTTCTCTTATACCAGTATCAAAAGACTCTTTAGGTACCCAGTCTAACTCCATCTTAATTTTTTCTGCACTAATCGCATAACGAAAATCATGTCCGGGACGATCTTTAACAAAATTAATTAATTCTGAATATGACCTACCGTCCTCTCTAGGCAATACCTCATCAAGAATAGAACAGATAGTTTTAACTACATCAATATTTTTTATTTCATTATTTCCACCAATATTATAGGTCTGGCCAATTTTACCATTATTTAGAACAGAACTGATTGCATTACAATGATCTTTTACAAATAACCAATCCCTTACATTTGTACCATCACCATATACTGGTAATGGTTTATCATTTAAACAATTAATGATTATAAGTGGAATTAATTTTTCTGGAAATTGAAATGGACCATAATTATTAGAACAATTAGTTATTAAAGTAGGCAATTCATATGTACGATTCCATGCCCTGACAAGATGATCTGAACCTGCTTTTGATGCAGAATATGGAGAGCTTGGATCATAAGGAGTTGATTCGAGAAATTTTCCTCCATCATCAAGTGAACCATACACCTCATCTGTTGAAACATGTAAAAATCTAAAATCCTCATTTTTTGTTTTAGAAAAATATGATCTTGAATGCTCCAGGAGATTCAATGTACCTACTATATTTGTATGAATAAAGTTAGAGGGGCCGTCAATTGAACGATCCACATGACTTTCCGCCGCGAAATGGATAACCGATTCAAATTCGTATTTATCAAAAAGTGATTTCACTAAATCTGAATCACATATATCTCCCTCAATCAATGTGTGCCGAGAATTTGAGACCTGACTAAGATTTGAAATGTTTCCCGCGTATGTAAGTTTATCTAGATTAACAATGTGGGATAAATCATTTTTATTAATAAGGTGGTGAATAAAATTTGATCCTATAAAACCACAACCTCCTGTCACTAATATATTTTTCATATTAGTACTCTGGTAAATATTTTTGTTCTTTTAATGTAGGTAAATTTTTATCTCTTTCTGATAAGATAGGATTGTTGTTGCCCCATGCAACACCAATAGTTGCATCATCCCATCGTATGCCATGTTCATCTTTTGCATTATAAATATTTGTACATTTGTATAAAACAATTGATTCTTGAGATGTAACTAAATATCCGTGTGCGAATCCCTCTGGTACAAAAAACATTTTCTTATTTTCTGCAGAAAGCTCAACCATGTGGTGTTGACCAAAAGTTGGGGAACCTATTCTTATATCTACTGCAACATCCAAAATATTACCATGAACTACTCGGACTAATTTACCTTGAGGTCTATCAAGTTGATAATGTAATCCTCTTAGTGCATTCTTTTTTGATTTGACCTCATTATCTTGAACAAATTCCGCTGGCAAGCCCCTGTTTAAATATTCATTAGATTTAAATGATTCAAAAAAGTAGCCTCTAAAATCCTCAAAAACTTTGGGAATAATAACTTTTACTTCTTTAAGGTTTGTATTTTCAATCTTCATTTAATAGAACTTCTACCCACATTATCAAATGTAAAATTATTTTCTTTTAAACTTTCTATTCTAAAAATATTTCTAGCATCTAAAATAACAGGTGATTTCAATAGCGATTTTAACAGCGGTAAGCTTATTCCACGAAATTCATTCCATTCAGTCATTATTGCAACACCATCAGCATCTTTGCATGCATCCTCCCAAGATGTAAAAAAATTCAAATCAGGAAAGATACTTTTCATAGATTCATTTGCAATTGGATCATATGCTCTCACATACCCCCCCCCTGCTTTCAATCATATGAATCATATTAATTGAGGCAGAATCTCTAACATCATCTGTATTAGGTTTAAATGCAAGTCCAAGTATTGCAATTTGCTTGCCACTAAATTTACCACCAACTAATCTTTTCATCTTTTTCGCCATCAAATCTTTTTGTAAGCGGTTTGTTTCTATCGCTGCCTCGACTGTTATCATAGAGACTCCTTGGCTTTTTGATAAATATGCAAGCGCTTTAGTATCCTTTGGAAAACAAGAGCCACCAAAACCAGGACCTGGATGTAGAAATTTCGGACTTATTCTACCATCTTGACCCATGGCTTTAGCAACTTCATGAACATCTGCTCCCAAAATATCACATAAGTTTGCAACTTCATTTATATAACTAATCTTTAGTGCTAAAAATGAATTTGCTGCATATTTTATCATTTCGGCGGTAATAACACTTGTATGCATAATGGGTTTTTCATTTATATATAAAGGACTATACACTTCTTTCATAATCTTAAAAGACTTTTCTGTGCTTGCACCAATAACTACCCTATCGGGCCAAAGAAAATCTTTAATTGCTGATCCCTCTCTTAAAAACTCTGGGTTTGATACATAGTCGAATTTGATGTTACTGGGTTTAGTTTTATTTATTATATCTGAAATCAACTCACCAGTACCAATAGGCACTGTGCTCTTTGTACAAATTACTTTATAATCATTTAAGTTTTTTCCAATGGATACGGCAACAGATTCTATTGCTGATATATCAGCTACGCCATCTTTACCTTCAGGCGTTCCAACCGCAATAAAAACTACTTCTGCATTCTGAATTGCTAAATCTATATCTGAGGTAAATGCTAGTCTTTTAGCATCTACGTTCTTCTTTACTAATTCTTCAAGACCAGGTTCATAAATCGGTATGAATCCACTTTTCAACAGATCTATTTTATCTTTAGCTATATCTGCGCAGGTAACTTTATGACCAAAATCAGAAATCCCTGCACCACTTACAAGCCCTACGTAGCCTGTACCCAAAATCGTAATTTTTTTCATTTTTAATATTATTTGGTTAGTTATTAAATATTATTTCTGGTGAAGTTCCAATTTATCATATCATACCCTTATTCCTTTTTAAAATCCATTCAGATGTTAAAAGCACTAATATCAAAATAAAAACCCAATAATTATTATGCATTATTATTCGTGACTGCGTTATTTCAGTTACAGACTTACTATTAACTTTATTAATAATTGAATTACGATTGCCCCACTCTTGAAAAGACCCCTTGGTTGCATCTGCTAGCTTATTGAGTGGTTCCTTATTTAGGTATACATGGTTTAACTCTATTTGGCTCTCTTGAACCTGCACGCTGCTTTCGCTTACAATTAAAGGCTTATCTCCATATATTAATTCAACTTTATAATCTAATCTGCCGGACTTAGATGCCCAAAATTCTCCTTTGTACATATTGGATTGCATATCAAATGATATTGGTTTTGTATTAATTTTAATATCGTTGCTATAAATATGTAAAAATCCTTCCTTTGCAATTTCAGTCTCCATGACTGGCTTACCAATTATTTTTACTTTTTCACCTTGTTGGTATGAATTCTTACCTGATCTAAAATAAAAATCCTGATCATTTCCAGTCCTCATTAGCCATGAGAATAAAGGAGTTAATAATTTATTAGACAAATCTTGATTATTATTATTATTTTGGGTTTTATAGAATAGTTTATGCAAATCTGGTGAAGACCAGACCATGTATCTTAATGGAGATTTTTCAGCTATTAGAATCAAAGGAATATTAACCTTTGAAATAGAAAAGTTTGCTAATACTGTTGCCTCTGTTGAATCTATCTCTAAACTAATACCCATAGGTGGATAATCATTTAATTGTCGATTAACAAAATTGATTTTCTGCAATGGGAATGACAAATCCCAATTTTTATTTAATACCCAGTTATATTCCGAACCAAGATTTATCAAAGATTCTTTGATACTTAAATCCATTAAGTTCAAATATGAATCAAATATTTTTTTATTAACATCGTGGCCAACAAACATCGCAAAACTAGACTTATGGGATAATAACTTTTTTGCAAAAATTCTTATAAATGACTCCCATTCTTTAGAATTCAATTTTACCGGATGATTATCAAAAAGTATAAGATCATATTTTGTATCCCAAAATGACTTAAGTGGTATTGAATATTTATCTTTTTCAAATACGAAATGTTCAATTTTAAACTTGGCACTTTTTGATAAATTTTTCTTTATTATCTGAGTATTAAAATTAGGTGCCCCAGTTATAATTGCAATTTTATATTCATTTTTAAGTACCTGTATTGGTACTATTTGTTTATTATT
>CACEUX010000053.1 GCA_902562835.1 uncultured Fidelibacterota bacterium | reverse complement strand
CAGTTTAAGATTCCCTATGGACTTTGGCGGACTACCAAATACATTGTATAGAAATAATGGAGATGAAACTTTCACAGATGTGACTCCAAGTATCAGTGTTTTAACTGATGCTTCAAGAAAATCTATGCAGGCTATCTTTCATGATTTCAATGAAGATGGGTTTCCCGATCTATTTGTAGCGAATGATACTGATGCCAATGGCTTCTATTTGAATCGTGGCGATGGAACATTTAAGATCTTCTCTGGACCAAGCGGGCTCAGCACTACCGATGGGAGTATGGGAGTAGCTATTGGGGACATGAATAAGGATGGCTTGACTGACCTTGTTTATACTAATTATGCTGCTGAGGTCAATACACTAGCATACCTTATTGATAACATTAGCGCTAATGATGGCAAGCTACGTAATGCAGTTTTTACACATAGCTTTGACTCCCCCATGGTCCATAAACTTTCCTGGCCTAAAATAAGTTGGGGTCCAGGACTTTTTGATTTCGACAATGATGGTGATCTGGATCTATTCTTTGCAAATGGACATTTAAATTCTGTTAGCGGGGATAATAGACAATCAAACTTATTATTTGAAAACGACGGAAAAGGGTATTTTGCAGATATAACTTCTAATTCTGGAGTCCTTTCGACTGGTAAAAGGATTCATCGAGGTGCTCTATTTGCTGACTATGATGATGATGGTAAAGTAGATATTTATGTAACAGTAAATGGGCAACAAGTAGAAGATGGAAAAGGAAATAATGTTTTTGATGCAAACCAGGGTAAAGGAATCTTATTTCATAATGAAACTAGCACAGAAAATAATTGGCTGAAGATACGTTTAGAAGGAAGAGTATCAAACCGGGATGGGTTTGGTGCCCTTGTGAGCGTTTTTATTAATAAGGATGAATATAAGCAATCGCTTATTTCTGGACAGGGTTATTTTTCTAGCAATGCTAAGGAATTATATTTTGGTTTGAAAGATGCCAATAAGGTTGATAGGATAGATGTATCTTGGCCCAGCGGGATAAAACAAACATTTCAAGATATCCCTACTAAGCAAACAATCTATATTTTAGAAGGTGAAAAGATGTATGAAAACACCTTAACGATTGATAAAAGTTTTTAGATGAGTTGGAATAAAACGTTTATATAATTTTATATACCCTTCCTGAAAAATAAGACTCCCCGATATCCTTTTCCAACACTCTGCTGAGGCTTGATATTTTTTTTATATCGATTCCAATATCATAACCCATATTCTCAAGCATATATATGGTATCCTCGGTAGCAATATTCCCGCTAGATGTTTCAATAAATGGAGAACCTCCTATCCCTCCCATTGATGTATCTATCTCATTAATATCAAATTTCAAAGCTTCATATAGATTAACAAGGCCCATACCATTTGTGTTATGAAGATGCATACTTATATTTATTTCAGGAAAAGTTTTATAAATGATATCGAGTAAATTAGAAATATCATTGGGTCGCGCCATTCCATGAGTATCGCATAGAGAGACTCTAGATATTCCCATTGAAAGGATATCAGACAATCTATTGATGATAACTTTTTGATTGATTGCCCCATCATAAGTTGACCCCCATATACACTGCAGACCTGAACGTATCTTCATTCCATTGCTTTCTGCCATAGATACAATTTTTTTAAGATTTTTTACGGATTCACCAATATTCATCCCCAGATTATTTTGGCTATATGTCTCACTTACAGAAATGGATGTCTCAATCTTTTTCAAGCCTGATCTCAAAGCTCGCTCCACGCCTATTTCATTAAAGACTAAGCAACTGAATTGAATACCTTCTACTAAGGGTAATCTCCTTGCGAGTTCATCTGCATGGGCCATAGCAGGGACACGTTTTGGATTAACAAAACTAGTAACTTGAATATTTTTGATTCCAGATTCTATTAGACCGTTTATAATAGATAATTTGTATTCGACGCTAATATCTTTTTCAACAATCTGTAAACCGTCTCGTAGACCTACCTCCATGATTTCAAAATTTTTAGTCATTGATCTAAATTAAACTACTTGAGTTTATTGAAGAGTAACCTTAAAAATTGTATTTATAAAAAAAAAGTATAAAAACACTCGTTATGTAAAAATCTTGCGGATTTTAATATTAATGCATGGCTAGATTATCCTTGAATAAAAAAGATATTGGATTGATTCAAATTAATTAAGGATTTGCTGCTCTGACCATAGGTGTAATGAGAGAACTCGAATTGAAACATGAAAAGTTAGATGTAAATGAAGGCGTTATTGCTTTAGGTCATCCATTGAGATGCTCTAAGGAATGTATTTTCACTACACTGCTGCATGAAATGAAAAGAAAAGATGTCAGATATGGACCAGCAACAGTCTGCGTAGGTGTTGGACAAGGAGTATCAACTGTTGGTGAATTAATGTAAATGGATAGACCTCTTACAGGCATACGAATTATTGCTTTAGAACAATACATGGCTGGGCCCTACTGCTCAATGCTCCTTGCCGATGCCGGTGCAGAAGTGATAAAAATTGAAAGACCTGGGTCAGGCGACCCCAGACGTTCTATCCCCCCATTTGCAGAGAAGGACGGAATGAAGAAAGCAGGTGGTTTCATGGCATATAATAGAAATAAAAAAAGTTTATGTTTAAATGTCCGTGACCCAAAAGGTAAATCTGTTTACATAGACCTAATAAAAAAGGCAGATGTAGTTGTTGAAAATTTGAGACCCGGATCTACCGATAAATTAGGAATCGGGTATAACGACCTTAAATCGATCAACCCCAAATTGATCTATGCCGCTATTTCAGGATTTGGAAGATTACAAGGATATCGAGGTCCTGAATCAGATAGGCCCGCCTTTGATATTGTTGCAGAAGCAATGAGTGGTATAATGCATTCAGTTGGTTTTGAAGATAAACCCCCATCTTGGACGATCTATGGGATGGCAGATATTTATACGGGTATTTGTACTGCCTTTGCTATTACACAAGCACTACTTCAACGTGAAAGAACAGGGAAAGGTCAGTTTGTAGATAGCGCAATGCTGGATGCCATGATATCATTAAATGAACGAATGGCAATGCTTTATACCGTGACAGGTGAGGAACCTCACCGAGGGCGATTAAAACACCTTTATCCACGTGGTGCATTTAAATGTAAAGATGGATATCTAGCCTTGAATGTCCCTGATGATATAGTTTGGTCGCGTTTATGCGAAACTATGGAAAGAGCAGATTTAATTGATGATAAGCGTAGTAAAACTGGAACAGACCGTGCTGCAAACAGTGCTTTTCTTAGACCCATTATTGAAAAATGGCTGTCAAAAATAAGTCGAACTGAAGCTGAAAAGATATTGAATAAGAACGGAGTACCTGTTGGATCTGTTTATACAGCTAAAGATGTGTTTCAATCTGAACAAGTTAAATCACGAAAACTATTGGTAGATATAGAAGATTCTGATGTGGGAAAATATCAATTTTCTCGTGGACCAGTTATGCTTTCTGACTCACCTGAGATAGAAACTAACCCTGCCCCTGAACTAGGACAACATACTAACAAAATATTATCGTCTCTTCTTGGTTATGATCAAGATAAAATCAATAATCTTATTAATTCTAAATGTGTAACAACAGGTTCATAAAAATGAAAAAAATTATTCTACAATTACTATTATTAAGCTTTTATATGAGACCCCTATTGGGAGCAAGCTCAAACCCTATTTATGGCGAGAATGGTATGGTAGTATCAACTAGTCAACAAGCATCCCAGGCTGGAATTGATATATTAAAAAAAGGCGGGAATGCAATAGATGCAGCCGTCGCTGTAGGGTTTGCTTTAGCTGTCACCTCACCAAGTAATGGCAACCTTGGTGGTGGAGGATTCCTTGTTGCTTCATTTAGCAATGGAAAAGCTTTCACCCTAGATCATAGGGAGAAAGCACCTTCAAATTCATACAGAGATATGTTTTTAGATGATTCAGGTACTGTAATCCCTGGAATGTCATTGTATTCTCGTGCTGGTAGCGGTGTACCTGGGACTGTAGATGGACTTATACGCATCCTAAAGGACCATGGTTCAGGTAAAATATCGATTAGAGAAGTTCTTTCACCAGCTATCCGCTTGGCGGAAAAAGGATTTTTATTATCTCACTATGAAGCCAGACAATTCAATGCTTATAAGGCGTTTTTTGAAAGGAATGATGCTGCTGCTGATATTTTTATTCGTAAAGATAAAAGACCTTGGAAAGGAAAAGATAGATTTATTCAAAGAGACCTATCAAAAACCCTTAAACGAATCGCAAAGCACGGACGAGATGGTTTTTATACTGGGCCCGTAGCTAAAATGATAGTAGAAGAAATGAAACGTGGCAATGGACTTATATCAACGGATGACCTTTCTAATTATTCATCAAAATATAGAGAGCCAGTGACCGGATTTTATAAGGGATATGAAGTAATATCAATGGGGCCACCTAGTTCTGGAGGTGCGTTATTAGTAAACATGTTAAATATGTTAGAGCTCTATGAAAAAGACAGCCTAGAGTGGAATTCATCTGACTATGTGCATATTCTTACTGAGATAGAGCGCAGGGCTTATGCAGATAGAGCAGAACATATGGGGGATCCTGATTATTGGGACGTGCCTTTAGAAATGTTCAAATCCAAAGAATATGCAGAAATTCGAACCGCTGATATTGACATTAATAAAGCATCGCCCAGTGATGAAGTATATGCCGGGGACCCTGCTGGTTATGAATCTCCTGAGACCACTCATTATTCAGTCGTAGACCAGTGGGGAAACGCAGTGAGTGTCACAACAACTATAAATTTGGGATATGGAAATGGATGTGTTGTTAAGGGTGCCGGTTTTTTTCTTAATAATGAAATGGATGATTTCTCTTCAAAACCTGGTGTTCCAAACGTATTCGGCCTAGTAGGTAATGAAGCAAATGCAATCGAGCCAAATAAAAGACCACTTTCTTCAATGACCCCAACAATAATTCTAAAAAACAATAAACCATTCTTAGTAATTGGTTCACCAGGGGGATCGACAATAATCACTACTGTAATGCAGACTATCTTAAATGTAGTTGATTATGACATGGATATTAAAGAAGCAGTATGTGCAGCAAGATTTCATTCTCAGTGGCTACCAGATGTAATCCAGATTGAACCACGCGGGTTAGCTAAAGATGTAATAAGAAATCTTGAATTACGTGGGCATAAAATAGTCCCACGTGGTGGTTATATTGGGGAATCAAACTGTATAATGATCGGAGAAGACGGGATCTATGGAGGAGGTGATTGCCGTGGTGAGACCTCAGCCATAGGATATTAAACTCCCATTATATTATCTAATAAATTCAAATATATTGAAGGCCCTACCAAAAGTGCCCTTTCATCCATATTAAAGTGAGAACAATGGTGAGGTGTTTCAAATAATTCTTTTTCATTTGGTGCAGATCCTACAAAAAAGAAACACCCGGGCTTTTCCTTTAGATAGTATGCAAAATCCTCTCCTCCCATAGACAAATACGGCATGCCTGCTTTAGACCCAACTACCTGTTTAGCTGCTTTTAATACTTTTTCAGATGGCTCTGTATGATTTATTGTAGGTGGGTAACCGTCTTTATAATCAAATGTGATTTGAGCATTGAATGTTTTCTCTATACCTTGAATTATCTCTTTCATTCTTGTTTTGATAAGGCTGCGGTTTTCCTCAGTATATGCGCGAGCAGTGCCAGAAAGAGAAACTTCATCAGCTATAATATTAAAATTATGTCCACCATTTATCTTTCCAACCGAAATAACTGTGCTTTCTAAAGGATTCGTGTTGCGGCTTACAATAGTTTGAAGTGCTTGCACTAAATGTGAAGCAATAACAATTGAATCTACAGTTCCTTGCGGCGCAGCTCCATGGCCACCTATACCCTTGATCTTAATATCGAACATATCAGCTGCCGCTAGAACAGGGCCATCTTTTACACCAACTTCACCTACGGGCTGATAGTTCCAAACATGAATTCCATAGATCTCATCAAGACCTTCAAGGCAACCATCCTCGATCATGTACCTAGCGCCACCTTCTCCTTCTTCTGCTGGTTGAAATATGAATCTGACAGTCCCATTATATTGATCTACTTTTTGAGTTAGAACTTTTGCTGCACCTAGAAGCATTGCCATATGACCATCATGACCGCAGGCATGCATAACACCGTCATTTTTTGAAGAGAATGACAAGCCACTGGTTTCTTGGATAGGCAGCGCATCCATATCAGCTCTAAGACCAATTGTTGGACCATCCCCAAACTCTAGATCTGCAGTCACACCTGTTTTACCAACATTAATCTTTGGTTCGAGTCCCATTGATCGCAGTTCATTTGCTATCACATCACCTGTCCGATGTTCTTTAAAACTTAGTTCAGGGTATTGGTGAAAATCTCTACGCCAATCAATAATCATATTTTCAATTTTTTTAATTTCAGTACGAATGTTCATTTTTATATCCTTTGAATAATTCCGGAAAGTATTTTAATCATTTTATCTTTTGACCTTTCAGCATTAATTAGTACTTCATCATGAGTTAAAGATTGATCTGATATTCCTGCCCCAAAATTAGTGAGAACTGATATAGTCAGTACATTTAATCCCATAGAACCCGCTTCTTCGATCTCAGGAAGCGTGCTCATGCCAACAGCTGAACCGTTCAAAGATCTCAAATATTTTATTTCTGCTGGAGTTTCATACATTGGCCCCAATGTCCAACAATAGTTCCCTGTTACAGGTGGAATATCATTTGTTCTCGCCACACTTTTAAAAATGGAGATTAAATGAGGAGAATAAAATTTACCATGTGAGATCAACTCTGGATCTTTTGGGCTATTTTGAAATGTACAATCTAAATGTCCTACTATAGCCATAATAGTCCCTGGAAGATTTATTTTATCTAGACTCCCAGCAGAATTCGTTATAATTAAGTTTTCAATCCCACATTCTTTTAGAAAGTGAATTGGAAAAACAACGGTTTCTTTAGAATATCCCTCATAAAGATGCATCCTGCCCTTAGCAATGATTATCTCTTTATTCATTAATCTCCCAATGACCATTTCGCCTGAATGACCTTCAACTGTTGATCTTGGATAATGTGGAATATCAGAGTATTGTATTAATTCAGAATCAGTTAAAGCATCTGTAAATCCTCCCAGACCGGATCCTAATACCACCGCAGTATCACCATCAAAGTTCGTTCGGTCTAGGAT
>CACEUX010000052.1 GCA_902562835.1 uncultured Fidelibacterota bacterium | reverse complement strand
CTGAAATGGTTCATATATATCTTTATCGCAGTTGCAACTGCTCTTGGAGTTGCATTTACTTCAAGTGATGCGGGTTTGATAGATTGCTTATTAGTAGGATTAGGTAGCGGAATATTAAACTTTTTCCTTGTTGAACGAGTTTTCAACAAAGAGTAACTATTCATAGAAACATTCTAACTGAGAAACTATCTTAACTATTAACCCACCTATTAATTAGGGATGGTTAAGCAATCATATTATAGCTATATACCCAATAAGGTGATTGGGATTTATTACTCAAATGCCCATAATTGAAAAATGAAAATAAGGTGCAAATAAAAACGTTAATTGATGATTATTTTTAAGTTCACACCTTTTAATAAGTATAATAATAATAATTTTTTAAATTAAAGTGTGAGAATCACCGTTCTTCATTATCTCGTAGTTATTTTTATCTTTTCAGGAAATGTTTTGTACCAGCAAGTTGTGCAGACTTTAATACATGACAGTGGACAAGGTGCTCATCCTTCTATTGTGCAGGTATCTACAAATGTTTTTGCAGTAGCCTATCATGGAGATAATGGTAAAGGAGTTATTAAGACATTTACAATATCCTCAGATGGTTCAACTATAACGGAAAACCAAGAGCTTCAACACGATGGGAGCAAAGCAAAGTATAATAGTTTAATTCAGGTTGACTCTGATACATATTTGCTTGCCTATGAGGGTGGATCAAATGATGGGTTCATAAAAACATTTACAATACCCTCAACAGGTAACTCTATAACTCAGATCACATCGGTTGAGCATGACAACGCCTATGGAAAACATAATTCACTTGTGCAAGTAGACAGTGATACCTACGCATTGGCATATGAATCATCTAATGATGACGGGCATGTAGTAACTTTTACTGTTAGCAGCGATGGTACAACATTGACGGAGGTGAGTTCCGTAGAATATACAACTGATGATGGTGAAAATAATGCATTCGTTCAGGTTGATAGTGATACCTATGCCTTACTCTATCATGGCGATAATAATGGAGGCATAATTACTTCATTTACAATTGCTTCTAATGGTTCAATAACTGATTTGGGTACCGCTGTTCAAACTTCTGGTAGTGGAGAGGGAAGTGGAATGATTCAGGTTGACTCAGACACCTACTTAGCACTAGCTGGTGATTATGCTTATACATATACAATTTCTTCAAATGGATCATCCATAACCCAGGTAGCAAGTTTGCAATTTACTTCAAATGGTACCTATGGTGAGGAATCCTTTGATATATGTCAGGTTGACTCAGACACATATTTAATTGCGTATAAAGATTCTGGAAAAGATGCATGGCTAACTACCCTAGATGTTTCTTCTGATGGAACCACAATTTCAAAAGTTGATGAGATTGAGCATGATACGAATAGCTGTGGTGAATTCTCACTCGCAAAACTGGATAGTGATACCTTTGTATTGGCATATAGTCGCGAAAATAATACTGGAATATTAAAAACTTTTACTGTTTCCACAGATGGTTCACTTCCCGTAGAGTTAACCTCCTTTGAATTATTAGATACAAGGAACGAAGGCATTACTCTTCAATGGATCACAGAGAGTGAAATCAATAACCTTGGATTTAATCTGGATAGGAAAACACCAACGACAGACTGGAGTCAGATTGCCAGCTATGTAACTCATCCAGCATTACAAGGACAAGGCAGTGTATCTCACCAAACTATCTACACCTTTACAGATAACACGGTACAAGAGAATCAATCCTACGACTATCGCCTTTCTGATGTGGATTATGATGGAAATGTAGCATACCACAGTCTACAGCTTATGGGAGTGTCTGTATTGAATATCCCTGAGCAGTTTGTATTATATTCCAACTATCCAAACCCATTTAACCCCGTTACTACCATACGCTATGACCTACCAGATGATAGCTACGTTACGCTTACTATCCATGATATGATGGGAAAACAAATCAGAACGCTTGTAGATGGACCACAGGTTGCGGGTAATGGAATGATTCAATGGAATGCCACCAATGATGCAGGACATCCTGTTAGTGCTGGGTTATATTTATTTACAATACAGGCTGGGGAGTTCAGGCAGACAAAGAAGATGGTACTGATAAAGTAGATCTACTGTTTTTAAAACATCAAGCACCAATATTGTGGGGTTTATTGTTTATAAAACAGATGTTAGATTTGGCAATGATTAAGCACTTTATACCACTATTATTATTGATTGGGTTTTCTTACGGTCAAGGTGGTGGCTATGCCCTCGATTTTGATGGTTCTGATGATTATGTTGAATTATCCTTTAATATGAATAATCTCACCCAGTTCAGTATTGAAGGATGGGTAAAAACAACTACATATCAAGGTGGTAGAATATCCTTTTTTGGCGCTCCTTATCTTATAAGATTTGGACGTAAAGATGACGACATTTGGGCATACGCAGAACAAACTTATCAAAGTGCTTCCGTTGCTGTTACAAGTATTGCATCAAGTACATCTGATTTTACTGGGAAGTGGTATCACTTCGCTGTAGTGTGTAATACAAGCTTTATCAAAATTTATGTGAATGGAAATTTAGAGGCGAATCAATCTATATCAATTGCTGGCTTTGGTACAGATGGGAATGGATACAACGCGCACATAGGTGGAAGAATTATGAACCATCCTCCAACTGGTTATCTTGCTGGCATAATTGATGATGTTCGATTTTGGAATGATGTCCGAACAGAATCAGAAATTCAAGAGAATATGCATAAAGATCTGGTTGGTAATGAAACTGACTTGCGTGCCTACTATAAGATGAGCAATGGTACCGGTACATCTCTTACAGATAATGCCAATAGTAATACGGGCACAATGTCAGGCATGGATAATAGTGATTGGGTGACCTCTTATGCTGTAATTGGAGACTTGGGTTCAAGTTATGAAACGGATGTTGAAGCGGTCTGGAAAGCATCTGGTACCAGTGAATCGGATGCGTCTAATGGGTTAACCATGACTGTAGGGAGCGCCCTTTCAACCGGTAACTTTGCTGTCTTTGGAAATAATAATACTAATGCTACCTCTTCCTCGGATCTTGGATCAGTTGCAAGCACACTTCGCACCGCACGGATCTGGCAGGTGGATGAGAGCGGTACAGTAGCGGCCAATATTAAGATTGATATAAGTGATGCTACTGGAATCTCAAATGGAACTGGAACTGCATCTAACTTTAGGCTCTTGTACCGTTCAGGTACTTCAGGTGCTTTTAGTTCGGCTGCCACCGGATCTAGTATCTCTGGGGATGTTGTAACATTTAATAGCGTATCAATACAGGATGGTTACTATTCTCTAGGAATAGAGGGAGATGCGTCTCTACCGGTAGAGTTAACCTCCTTTGAATTATTAGATACAAGGAACGAAGGCATTACTCTTCAATGGATCACAGAGAGTGAAATCAATAACCTTGGATTTAATCTGGATAGGAAAACACCAACGACAGACTGGAGTCAGATTGCCAGCTATGTAACTCATCCAGCATTACAAGGACAAGGCAGTGTATCTCACCAAACTATCTACACCTTTACAGATAACACGGTACAAGAGAATCAATCCTACGACTATCGCCTTTCTGATGTGGATTATGATGGAAATGTAGCATACCACAGTCTACAGCTTATGGGAGTGTCTGTATTGAATATCCCTGAGCAGTTTGTATTATATTCCAACTATCCAAACCCATTTAACCCCGTTACTACCATACGCTATGACCTACCAGATGATAGCTACGTTACGCTTACTATCCATGATATGATGGGAAAACAAATCAGAACGCTTGTAGATGGACCACAGGTTGCGGGTAATGGAATGATTCAATGGAATGCCACCAATGATGCAGGACATCCTGTTAGTGCTGGGTTATATTTATTTACAATACAGGCTGGGGAGTTCAGGCAGACAAAGAAGATGGTACTGATAAAGTAGATTTACCCTAAGACATTGCGATTCATAAAATATTTTTGCTTGTTAATATTTATTATGGCCATTGGTTATGGATATCAACAACCTAAAATACTCCGTTCTTCTCCTGGTTATCTATCCTTAGAATTCAAAGTAGATACTATTGTTGTTTCAAACAATAAACTAAATGTTAAGCCTCATGCTATATTAAATAAAACACCGGGACATTTTTCTGTACCTATTTTTCAAGTTCCCTTAGTCAATGTTTCTACAAATGCTAAAATTGATTTAGTTAGAAGTGAGCCCATTGAATTGATTGGATTCAACCCAAAAATTAATGAAGGTGAAAAATTTAATGATGGGTCTATGACTCCAAAGAATTATTTAAAAAATTTTCCAAATTCAAAAAGTATATCAATTAGTTCATCTGGAGAGATTAATGGTAATCAAGTATCATTATTGCATTTGGATATAATTGAAAATATTAATGGTAAATGGTTCTGGTATAAGAAAATAGATATCGAATTAAAGTGGAATAACCAGAAAAAAGCAGAGATATTATCTGATCATTTGATGAGACCTATTCAATCTCCAGATATTCAAATAATGAGTCCCAATGTTCAGGTCCCTGATTATATGTATTCGAATAACCTTATTCGAATTGATATTAATTCTGATGGGTTTTTCCGAATTCCTTTAGACAGTTTATTTTCTTTAGACCCATCTCTTCAATATTTAGACCATGAGTTTATTCAACTGTTTAATAATGGTACGGAACAATTATTAGACTATGATCCTGAAATAGGGTTGATCTTTTATGGCAAAAAAGCAGCCCCCCCCCAACCGGCGTTGACTATGAAAATAACCTTTATACGAATACTAATCATTATTGGCTGACTTGGGGTGAGTCACAAGGTTTACGTTATCCTTCCGAAAATGTTTACCCTCTTCAAGATTTAAATCAAATTGATGCACCATTTTCATTTAATTCAGTTATAAAGTTTGAAGAAAACAATCTTTTTCAAAGTCTGCCAAATCAAAATACTAACGAACAGTGGGATAGTTTTGACCATTATTTCTTTTCTCCAACGATCGTTGGAGGTGGTAGCCAGAATTTTGAATTATATATACCAGATGCATCACTAGATGGTAATTATAATATAAAAATTAGATTGCAAGGTATTATAGATGGCTCTCGAAGAATTAATATAAGTTTAAATAGTAGGTTTTTAGGTTCCGCTGAATGGAATGGTAATACAACTTTTGATTTTTTATCTGACCAGTTTTCAAATGATGATTTAATTAATGGACTAAACCAATTAAATATCAGTGTTGAAAATTTAGATGGTATGGTTGACCGTGTAGCACTTGACTGGATTGAAATTGGATATGACCGAAAGTTCAAAGTCATTAATGAGAAACTATACTTTAAGAAGGATGGGAACTATTCTTTAGCAACTCACTTTATTATTAATGGGTTTTCTTCTCCTGACATATTTCTTTATAAAATAGGAGAAACAAGGTTAACGGACTTTATTGTTGCCCAAATAGGAAATAGTTTAAGCGCTGTCTTCCAAGATCAAACATATAATGATTCACAAAAGTATTTTATCACTTCTTTAAGTGAAATCCCATATCCTCAATCCATTAAAAAAGTAGATCCTATTCTGGATATACATTTGGAACAGTCTAATTATATTGTTATTGCACCAGATTCATTTAGGCAAGTTCTAGCACCAATGATCAATCACTATAATGCTGTTTTTAAAACACCAGAATCGATATACAGAACTTACTCAAATGGTGTATTGGACCCTTATGCAATCAAGGAATTCCTTTTAGATGCTCATTTAACCTGGGCAAGTATTCCTGAATATGTTTTAATTGCCCAAGATATGGATATACCTGCAATGTATGTTCAAACTTTTGGCATGGGTGCTGTATACTCAGATTATTGGTATACTCTTTTGCAAGGGAATGATTATGTTCCTGAGATTTCCATTGGTAGATACCCAGCAAGAACCATATTTGAATTAGAAACAATGGTAAACAAAAATATGCAGGTTATCAATTCATCAGATAATATATGGAATAATTCGGTTCTAATGATTGCTGGATATAATGAACAGTTTAGATTCCAAACAGAAGAATTGATAACGAATATTATAGATAAAGGATTTTTCCCTGATCGATTATTTGTAGACCAGTATTCAGAAGATGGACCCTTCTATGGATCTACCGGCACATTAATTGATTATTTTGAGCAGGGTCTTTCTTATATTAATTTTTTTGGTCATGGCGGTGGAGCTGTTTGGGGTGATAGGTCACTTTTCACATTGAATGATATTGGCAGTTTAAATAATAATAATAAGACACCATTTATCACTAGCATGACATGTTTTACTGGTGATGCTAGTAACCCAAGCTCATTAGGAAGAAATATGCTAGCACACCCTCATGGAGGTTCTTATGGGTGGTTTGGTTCTTCAGGATTGGGTTGGGTTATAAATGATTATTTATTATTAGACCGTATTCATAGCAAACTATTTAGTTTAGATGATAGTGTGCTACCCATAGGCCCACTTATCAACCAAGCAAAGTTAGAGTATTTATTTACCAATATCAGTTTCCCGGAAATAGCGATAGGAATATTATTTCAATTTAATCTTTTTGGTGACCCAGCAATCAACATTTCCAATGGTAATACACTTAGTATTCAACCGGATAGTCATTTAATTGATCCCGGTTCAGAAATACAACTAAATATTAATTCTAGTGTAGTTGATTCTCTATCCTTGAATTGGTATGATGGTAATCATCTCCCAATAACTGATAGACTAAATATTGATGATATAATAATAGACGTTCCAAACAATATTGATACCGACCAAGTAACCCTAGTGGGAGTTTATAAGGATAACAATCAGCTAAATAACCGATTTTCAATACAATATATGATCAATAGTACATTTATAAATATTCAGAATATAGAACCAGAATACCCGATTTATGGAGATAGTATTTCATTTGATGTTTTTTTAGAAGATCAATTAGATATCGCTAGTGTAGAATGTTGGGTTGATGAATCTTTTTATACCAACTTGACCATCTATAATGAATCTATATACAAGTTAGATGAAAAGATTGCAGTGCCTATTTCAGGCAATATGATTTCTTTTCAAATCAAAGTCACAAATTCCAATGATATGGAAAGTTGGTCAAATCCTGTTGATATATATTCGTTTTCTGAAATAGATGTACGGCCATCGTTACTTTCTTTTCCTGATATGAATAGAATAGGATTATTGAGTAAAATAAAAAATTATTCCAAT
>CACEUX010000051.1 GCA_902562835.1 uncultured Fidelibacterota bacterium | reverse complement strand
CGATACCAGCAACCACTAGTGCAATGACACTCACAAACAAGGCAAAGAATTTTATTCCTTTTGTAAAACCTGAGAATTGTTCGATCATTGCTGTATTTGTAACTACCTCAAAATCATTATCCATCTTGGGTTGTACCTTTCTAATAGACCTCAAATGGCCAATCACCTCATTCATAGTTTTTTCATAAAGTTGATCGGAAGGGGATTCAATATGTATCCTTAGACTTGTCCATTTACTGGAATATTTTTGTAGGTATGTGGTGATAGGTATCCCTATATAATTATCCCTACTTGTACCAAACGCCTCACCCTGCCTCTCAGTAATCCCAATGACAAAATATTCAAGACCATTTATCTTTATTTTCTTCCCTAATGGGTCTTCAAAAGGGAATAGCTGGTCAACAACATCCATTCCTAAAACACAAACATTCCTTGAATAATGAATGTCATCATCAATAAAATTCCTTCCATCAGCAAGAAAGGTATTATAGAACCGAATAGTACCCTCATCTCCGCCAAAAAGTTCAACTGAGTTTTTTATTTTTTTGCCTCTGTATTGAACTTCTCTTACTGACATTCCAGTTGCAGGACTGACAAGAAGAGGTATTTTAGCTCTATCTTTTAATATTTTATATTGATCGATAGTTATATTTTTTCGATTACGATATTTCCTATCTTTTTGACCAAAATCAAACTCAGGGTTTTTTTGAATTACAAAAGTATTTGCTGCAAAAACATTTAAACCAGAAGCAATGGACGATTCTAAGGTGCGAATAGCTGTCATAACACCAATAACTGAAAAAACACCAATGCTAATTCCTAATAAAGTAAGCGAAGACCGTAACTTATTCTTGCGTATTGCATCAATGGCCATCCATAAACTTTCTTTAAAGATGTTTTTTAGACTTCTTGATGCCACTATTTACTCGTATCTCAATGAATCAATTGGGTCAAGATTTGCGGCTCTATAAGATGGTATAAATCCTGAAATGATACCTACGGCCATACTCATGAGTATAGCGTATATAGATAGTGTTATTGGTAGCGTGGAAGGGAAAAACTTGTTTATAAAAATACTAAAAATATATGCAAGTAAAAGGCCAACCAGTCCAGCAATAGAACATATTGTAACTGACTCCATGAGAAACTGACTCATTATCATACCTTTTGTAGCTCCAATAGCTTTTCTAACACCAATCTCTCTGGTTCGCTCCTTTACAGAAACGAACATGATATTCATGATCCCTATCCCTCCTACAATTAGTGATAAAAGGGTAATAGCGTATCCGGTTCCTGCAATCGCAATTTTCAGCATATTATACTGATTCTCAAACAATTTTGTTTGATTAATAGCAAAATCATTTTTTTGACCAGGCTTTAAACCTCTTATGTGCCTCATCACAGCATACATCTCATCAAGACTCTCATCCATTTTTTCAGTAGGGACTTTAACGCTCAACCTCATCCAACCCCTCTTTGAAAAGATTCTTTTAAATGCCCCTAAAGGAAGTATTGCCTGCTTATCCACGCTCATTAAACCTAAGAATTTTCCTTGCTCTTCAAGAACTCCAATTACTCTGAACTTAATATCATCTATCTTGATGTATTGCCCGATCGGATCCTTGTCACCAAAAAAAGCCTGTGCTATTCCATCTCCGATCACAGTCACCCTGGAACCAGACCTGTCTTCATTCCTGGTGAAGAATCTCCCTTGTGCAATATTCGTGGTTATAGTTTCCATATAATCTTCGTTTGTACCAAATATCTCCGTTCTGGCTTTTTTATCTTTAAAAGATAATGAGGCTCCTCTCTGCATAACTGGAGAAACCGTTAATGCATAGTTAGACCTTTCTTTTATTTTATCAACATAGTCAGTTCGTATTCTCGGTCTATTTCTTACCTCCCACCATTCCATTCCACTAAACCACTCATAACGACTCACATAGAGGATGTCTTTCCCAAGCCATGACATACTACTTTCAAATGTTCTATCCAAACCAGATATGAGTGTCCCCATTAATGTCACCGATAGCACCCCAATAACAATCCCTAATGCTGTAAGGAAAGATCTCAATTTATTTGCAAATACCGCAGTAAGAGATATTCTAAAATTTTCTATGAATAATAGAATCATTAGGGAGCCTGTTTTGAATCCTCTATAACTTTTCCATCGAACAGACGAATAATCCGGTGGGCATGCTGAGCAACATCATCTTCATGCGTAACAAGTATAATAGTATTTCCATTCTTGTGTAGATCATCAAGAATCGTCATGATCTCGCTACCACTCTTAGAATCAAGGTTTCCAGTTGGCTCATCAGCTAGAATAATAGATGGCTTATTAACCAAAGCACGTGCGATTGCCACTCTCTGGCGTTGCCCTCCTGATAATTCATTTGGTTTATGGTGCAACCTATCTGCTAATCCAACACTTTCTAATGCATCAGTTGCCATTTTAGCTCGATCTTTATTTTTGATATTTGCATAGACAAGAGGAATCTCTACATTGTGTTGCGCAGTCGCTTTTGGAAGCAAGTTAAAGGTCTGAAAAACAAAACCTATCTTCCGATTCCTTATGGATGCAAGTTGGGAATCATCCATAACCTGAACCATTTCACCCTCAAACTCATAAATCCCAGATGTTGGAGTATCAAGACAGCCTATCATATTCATCAAAGTAGATTTCCCCGACCCAGAGGGTCCCATTATAGCTAGATATTCATTTTCTAAAATATCAAGGTCTATTCCATCAAGCGCCCTAACCTCCTCACCGCCGACGTTGTATATTTTAAATATGTTTTTAAGTGAAATAAGGGCCATCAATGAATCCAAAGTAAATGAATTAGAATTAAGCTATCTATTGATATACGAAATTATCTGGCTATTTACCAAAATTGCCGTCTTTGCTAGTAGGATCATTTTTTAGAGAAACCAAGGTCCCATGCAATAGTTCTTTGCTGAGAACACGGTAGCCACCAGTTACTATCATTTCGCCTAGTTTTATACCTGAGCTCACAAAGTAATGGTTTTCGCTTGATATACCTACCTCTAGTGGCCTGACAATTGCATACTTTTTACCACTAGGTGCTAAAGCACCATTAAACTCATTTTCAAGGGCAAACACAACATCAATTGATTTGATTTTTTTAAATGACTGATCACCCTCATCATTTTTCCCCCTCCATTTATCTCCTTTATCATCGATTTTCTGCTCATAATTTTCGAATCTAGAGGTTAGAGACTGAATAGGAATAGATACCGCATCTTTGATAGTTTCTGTAATGATGTTAACTGTACTACTCATGCCAGGCCTTATCTTATCTGGCACAGATAACATCCTCACCTTGACTTTAAAATTCGTTACCTGCTGCTGTAGCCCCATATTAGCAGATTGTGCTGTGTGCGCAATTTCACTTACTATTCCATAAAATATTGTATCTGGATATGCATCAATCTCAATCTCTGAAGTATCCCCAATATCAATATTCACCACATCGTTTTCATTTACATCAACTTCTACTTCCATCCTACTAAGATCAGCGACAGTCATTAGAACACCTGGATTAAACATACCACCAACAGCCATTTCACCTTCTTCTTTAGTAATGCTTGTTACTATTCCATACTTAGGTGCAGTTAGGCGCGTCTTAGACAATTCATCTTCTGCAGATAAAAGATTTGCATTTGCTTGCTCTGATTGGCTTTGGGCAATTTGGAATGATGCTTCTACCTGTTCGAGTTCTTGTTTAGATATCAGACTTTGATTAAATAGGGAGCTTGTTCTGTCCATTTGAGAACGAACCTTGCGCAAGTTTGCCTCTGAAGACTTGACCTGTGAAAGTGCATTGTTGTACCGAGGGCGAATCTGTTTCTCATCAATACTTATCAAGTGTTGACCTGGCTCTACAGTATCACCCTCCATTACAGTGATCTCAGTTATCCATCCTGTAATTGTGGATGTGATCTGTACAGCCTCTTCTGGTTGAATCTTACCACTGGCATTTACTCTCTGAATGATATCTCGGAGTTCTACTAATTCAGCGTCAACATATAGACCTTCATCTGATTTTGAAGTTGAAAATACATAACCAATTATGACCAATAATACAATGACCAGTGGTATCCAAACTTTTTTCTTTTTGAGTGTATCAAGCATTTTATTTTTCGTTTTGTTTGTACTCCATGTCAAGCGTACCAAGAAGTCCTTTTAAACTCGCTTCTTGTATTCTAGCATCATGGACAGTGTTAATAAGATTTGAATTTGAACGGATAAGAGAAACTTGAGCGTCTAAAACCTCCAGAATTGTGGCAGAGCCTAGACTATAACGTTCTCTTGCGAGCTTAAGATCTTCTTCTGCAGATGCAACAACTGACTGGTTCAAAGGAATGATCTCTGAGTAGTTATTTAAGGTCTCACGAATCAATTCAGCTTGAACACGAAGATCATTCAATAGTGTTATATAGGAATACTCAGATTGCTGCCTTGATAGATCTGCCTGTTGCTGTTGAATTGATAGAGTACTTCCATTATATATTGGCAAACTAATTGACAGATTTAATCCAAAAGACCAATCATCTTTAAAGGCATCTAAAAGCTGATTGGTAGACTCACCATTAGCAGAATAATTCATAGACGTATTCATTGAAGGTAGCCTCAGACCTCTAATAAGTCTGTAGGAAAGGTCATTTAGCCCAACTTGAGCTTTAGAAATCAATAAACTTGGGTTTTGGTTTTTTAGTAGATTTAGTATTCCTGAACTAGAGGGAATATTTGGCATTATCCAATCATTTTCAACAACAGTTATTTGTTGTCCAAAATCCTGTAACCCCATATCATTGAATAATATTCTACGCGCATTCTGGAGGCTCGTTTTTTTATTTAGCATATCAACACGAGCTTGTCCTATTGCGACTTCAGCTTTTAGAAGGTCTGTCCTTTTGACAACTCCAAGCTCGAATTGTTTTTTTACTAATGAAAGCTGCTGATTTGACATTTCTAAATTCTTATCTGAAACATCTAAAAGTTTTTGTGCCTTTAAAAGGCCATAGTATGACTGTATAACATTCTGAATCACCTGAATATGAATTAATCGTTGGTTTAATCTGGCAATTTCTAAACTGGTTTTTGCTTGCTGTACCTGATTCCATGACCTCCCGCCATCATACAACGTTTGGTTTAATGTGAGCCCTGCTGAATAGGTGCTATAATGGTCTGCCCTAATTGTATCATTGGGTATTGTCAAATTATTAATGTCAATATTACTATAGTCAGGAATAAGACTAATTCTCTCTGGGAATTTGGTCTGCCCTGCACTTGTTGCTGCTTGAATTGATGGTAAAAGACCACTATAAGAGGCTTTTAATCCTTTCGAAGCTGAAACAACTCCTAATTCTGCAGATAATATTGTCCTTTTACCATCAATGGCAATATCAATACAATCATTCAAGGTATACCCCTGTGCATAAATAATGGTAGAAAACAGAACCCATTTGATCGATTTATTATTCATGATAATTAGACGTATTATAAAATATGAAGTGTTTTCTCTCACCCACAAAAAGAACACTATAAGAAATTTAATTGCTTTAATTCAAATAGTTATCTTTTATTTCATTGAGATAGCTGACGGCCGATTCATGAGTGTTTTCAATTTTACCATCAAGGATTGCTTCTTCAATGGTTTTCTTGATCTGGCCAACAACTTTTCCTTCTGTCAGCCCGCAAATTGACATGATCTCCTGGCCTCGAACGGGAGATTGAAATTTTTTCATAGCATCTCTCTCTACCACATTTGCCATTTTCTCTTCTACTTTTTTAAAATTTTTCAAATACCGATTCACCCGCTTTGGATTTTTTGTGGTGATGTCTGCCCTGCAAAGAGTCATTAGATCATCTAGATGCTCTCCTGCAGCAACCATAAGTCTTCTGACTGCTGAATCAGTTACAACATCTTTTACAAGTGCTATAGGCCTGAGATGTAAAAGAGTAAGTTTTTTCAAATAATCTTTTAGTTCATTTGAAAGTTTCATTCTTTTAGCAACGGTTTCAATCATCCTCTCACCGACAGCATCATGCCCATGAAAAGTGTATCCCTTAATTTTATCGATCCTCCTTGTGTTTGGTTTTGCTATGTCGTGTACCAATGCTGAAAACCTTATTTCCATCTTATCCGATAATTGTGCCGAATTATCAACAACCTGAAGAGTGTGGGCAAAAATATCTTTATGATGCCATTCTGAAGTTTGATCCATTCCGTACATAACATGTATTTCAGGGAATACTATCTTCATTAATCCAGTTTTCTGAAGGATAACCAGACCTATCGAAGGTTTTTTGGTATTAAGTATTTTTATAAACTCATCACGAATTCTTTCCATAGAAACAATGTCTATTCTATAGGCCTGGTCCTTAATAGAGTTGCGACATCTTTGCTCAATTTGAAATCCTAACTTTGAAGCAAAATAAGCCGCACGCATCATTCTAAGAGGGTCTTCAGAGAATGTCTCATCTGGGTCGAGGGGTGTTCTAAGAATCTTATTTTCAATATCGGCTATCCCGCCAAAAGGATCTGTTAAGTCTCCAAATCTGGAAGGGTGAATATCCATTGCCATTGCATTTATAGTAAAGTCTCTACGTAAAAGGTCACCTTTTAGATCAGTGTAAATCACCTTTGATGGTTTTCTTGAGTCATCCTCATACGCCTCCGTCCTTGCTGTCGCTACCTCTATCTGAAGATCATTATTTGGAATAAGTGCTGTGCCAAATTTTTTAAATGGGATCACTTTCTTTTTTCCTAACTTTAAAGCTAGCTTTTTAGCGAAGGGAATCCCTTCACCTACAACCATAATATCAATATCATTAATTGGTCTCCCCATTAAAAGATCTCTTACAAAACCTCCAACAGCATAAACCTCAACATTTTCTTTCTGGCCTAATTCGCCTGCAGAAAGAAGTATTGCACGAATAGAGTCATAACTTTCTATTTTTAATAAATCTTTAATATTTGCCATAGTATAAATTACCCAGATAGATTGAATACAAACACCTTGTAAACAAAAACCTTTATTATCAATTTCTGGATATGGCAAAAAGAAACATATTCCTCATTCCATTTATTCTTTTCCTTAATATAGTTTTTTGCCAATTCTCTTCTGTGGATGTTACTCTGGATGATAGACTTCTAAGGAGTGAAGAAAAACAGGATGTAATAAATATGAAGAATGATATTCAGAGATTCTTCTTAAGTACAACGTGGGATGATAACTATAGTGACCTTTCAGTTCCTATCCATATCCAGATTATATTTGAAGGGGTAACAGAAAAAGGCAACGAATCGATCTATAACTGCCAAGCTCTGTTTTCTAATGGTGGGGACCTACGCTATTTTGATAAAAGTGTTCAATTCTTTTATAATTCAGG
>CACEUX010000050.1 GCA_902562835.1 uncultured Fidelibacterota bacterium | reverse complement strand
CTGAAATAAATTTTTTATTTCCAGTACTGATACCGATTAATACAGCTCCAATCCCCAAAGCAAAGACGGTAGCTATAGTACCGATCTCATAGCCAATCCTATTGTTTATAACGACTGCTGCAATGATCAGGTACCCCAGAACTGCTAATATTTTTAGATTATTATTTGAGTCTACTATATTCATAATTCCATGAAACGACTAGATGTAATGCAGAATAATTCTAGTATTAATAAATTCTTAAACCCTTATTGTGCAATATCTTAGGCTTATTGCTACGCAATATTACTGAAATAGTATCAATTCTAAAATTTGATCCTAAGGAATTTTCTTTACAATACACATCTATCGCAGATTTGAGGTCATTTTCTCTTTTTTCTGAAATACTATTATTATCTAAGTAGGAAGTACTCACGTCAATAAATATAAATTGATTTCCTTTTTTGGCTATGATGTCAATATGACCACTTGATTCATTTATAAAATCTAACTTTATCACATCTAAGCCTTTATTTTTGATGTAGAGCGCAGCTAGTTTTTTCCCTATCCAACCAATGCGACCATTTGACTCTAGCCATTTAAATGTTGGCATAAGCTCTTTGACCGGTTTGAATGACCTACGATGGATGGGAGTAGCACGATAGTGTTTTAATGCATCTATATGTTTTTTCGTTCCATAGCCACTATTATTCTCAAAATCATATTCAGGAAAAATAATAGCATATTCTTTCATTATTCGGTCTCTAGTTACCTTTGCAATGATGGATGCGGCCTTAATTGAATCTACTTTATCATCACCTCCAATAATCCCTTCATTTGGAATTACTGTGTTATTTAATCGATGTCCATCGATTAATGCTTTTTCTGGTACTGTAGAAAGGTCGTTTAATGCTATCTGCATAGCCTTGAAGGTTGCTTCGCGAATATTTATCTTGTCTATTGTTTTTACGTCTACCTCCCCTACCCCTACCTCTATTGCTTGTTCATGGATCAATGGAAAAAGAAACTCTCGTTTCAACTTAGATAACTTTTTTGAGTCCCTTAGCCCCTCAATAGTATGGTCTTCTGGTAGAATCACAGCTGCAGCTACAACGGGCCCAGCAAGTGGGCCTCTACCTACTTCATCTACACCAGCTGTGATAGTCATTATTTTATCATAATAAGCTATTCTTTACCTGTCTGACTAGTACCGGAACCACCCATTACTGGCGACCAATGAGATGTTCTTGTCTTCCACTCGCCATCTTCTTTAACAAAGGTTTGGCTAACTCTAGTCAGATAATGACTTACTTCTGAAGAATTCTTGGGTTTCATATTTCCCTCTGAATAATACATCGCCACTGCAGCCTTCCCTTTTGCTAGAATTATGACCTCGATATGTTTAGGGTTTATATTGACATAATCATATGCTTCAGGTCTTCCTGATGGGTCAATGGTTTGCATAAGTCCACCACTCGACCAGAACTCTAGTGCCCCATCTTTTGAATAATCATTCTCAGATTTTTTCATTTTATTAAGATAATTAAAACTATCCTTAATAGATTTCTTAACATCTTCAATATCACCTGCATGCATAGCTGAGCAAATAATAAATGAAGAAAGTATAACCTTGATTAATTGTCGCATAATATCTCCTTTCTATCATTACTTGTAGATAAATAATATTTTCTACATACTCAATAATAAACCAATTATGGCAATAATATAATACTCCCCTCAAATTATTTTTAATTGGATTAAATAATATACGCTTTGTTGATAACTTATCTTGGCTCTAAACTTTGTCCCTTCTTTTAATAAAAAGGAATAGTCATGGATAGAAGACAAGCTGGTTTTATCGCATTTGGGATAATCATTTTCATCATGTATGCATTTGGCATTCATACCTTCGAGGCTGTATGGTCATTTCCCAGCCAAAGAGCAATCCCGTTAATGGTCATTGCACTTGTGGGAACTGGCATATATGCAACCATACAATTAGGATTTCCACAGATAAAATATCTTAAACATGGTATCCAGGTTACAAAAGGAGTTTATGATGATCCCAATGATGAAGGCGACCTGAATCATTTTAGGGCCTTAACAACTGCTCTATCTGCAACAGTTGGTATCGGTAACATCGCTGGAGTTGCGACTGCAATTTATTACGGTGGGCCAGGTGCATTATTCTGGATGTGGGTCACTGCATTTTTTGGGACAACCCTTAAATATGCAGAATGCACTCTTTCTCTAAAATATAGAGAAATGGATTCACTTGGGAAGACCGCAGGCGGACCTATGTATACGATAGAGAATGGTCTAGGAAAAAACTGGCGATGGATGGCTGTTTTCTTTGCTGCATTTGCAGTTATTTGTTCATTTGCGACTGGTAATTCTATTCAATCTTTCACAGTGTCCGACCAACTATATTCTGAGATGACCAATATTTTTGGCAATACACATTTTCTAACACTAAAACATGAAGTATGGTCTGGATTCGAAGTTTCCTTCTTTCAAGTAATCGTAGGTATAACTATGTCTATAGTTGTTGCCATGGTTATTATTGGCGGAATAAGTCGTATTGGGACAGTGACTGGATACCTTGCTCCTATTATGGCCCTTGTCTACGTAACTGCTGCTTCAATCATAATTATTCTAAATATTGATAAAATAGCTGAAAGTTTTAGCATGATCATATCCATGGCATTCAATCCTCCTGCAACTATTGCTGGAACTGGAGGAGGTATTCTAATGACAATGCTCTGGGGTATAAAACGTGGTCTTTATTCCAATGAGGCAGGCCAAGGTTCAGCAGCGATAGCGCACTCTACTGCAAAAACTAAATACCCTGTTCGTGAGGGTGCTGTGGCCATGCTTGGTCCATACATAGATACTCTTATTATTTGCACCATGACCGGCCTAGTGATCATCTCTACTGGTGCTTGGAGGCATACAGAATTTTTTGTCAATATAACCGCCTCGTCTGCGCTAGAAGCTAAAATGGCTATAGAATCTGGAATATTCCAGGGAAGAGAGTTGCTAAATAGCAGTTTACTTACAAGTTATGCATTCAAACAAGGTCTCGGTTCGTTTTTTAGCTTTGGAGATAAAATTGTGACGGTATCTGTTCTTCTATTTGCCTTGTCTACTGCAATAGCATGGTCTTTTTACGGAAATCGTGCCGCAGTTTATTTATTTGGAGAAAAGGCGATAACTCCATATCTCTGGGTATATGTGTTTTTTGTTTTCGTTGGTGGAGTGGCTGAATTGGAAGCTATATGGGCATTTGGCGACGCGGCTTTAGGTATAATGACATTCCCCAATCTCATTTCAATAGTATTATTGACGGGTGCCTTAAAAGGAATGACAAAAGAATACTTTTCAGAATCTCATGTCCCGCATCAAAAAGGATGATCTCTTAAATGTTGCTGTAGAGGCAGCTCTTGCTTCATCCAACATTATCATGGAAGCAAGTAGTAAACCTCGGGTAGCTGGCCACAAGGGTGTCACTGATCTGGTAACCGACACCGATATGAAATCTGAAGAGACTATAAAAGCAATTATCAGATCATTTTATAGCGAACATAGTATCCTCGCAGAAGAAACTGGGAAAGATTCCAACATTTCGGATTACCTTTGGATCATTGATCCATTGGATGGCACTACAAATTTTGTCCATGGATATCCCTCATATGCTGTCTCTATAGGATTATTTTATAAAAAAGCACCATTGATAGGTGTCGTACTAGAAATGCCTAATATGAAGCTATATACAGCTATTAAGGATCAGGGCGCCTGGTGTGAAGGAGAAAAGATCGAGTCTTCGAACACAAATAATATAAAAAGATCTTTATTGGTAACGGGCTTTGGCTATGAGCACAGTGAGAATTGGGAGAAAAATATGAGACTGTTCAAGTGCCTTACAGATGATACTCAAGGTGTTCGCAGACTAGGAGCAGCAGCCATTGATATATGCCACGTTGCTAAAGGATATGCCGATGGGTTCTGGGAATATGATCTAAAGCCATGGGATACAGCCGCAGGTATATTGATTGCAAAAGAGGCTGGATGTGTAATCACCGATCTATCTGGTGATCGATTTGATATCAATGATAATAATATTCTGATAACAAATGGACATATTCACCAAGATATGGTCAACAGTATAAAACGTTATTTGAACTGATCTCTAAATTGCTTTTCTGACCAAAGGCCTTCTATTCTTTCTACTAGAGATCTTTTTTTGGTTAGATAGAGAATCTCCATAGCAGAAAAGTAATATGTCTCTCCTGATTCATATTTAGAACCTTCCCATAGATAATGAACAAATACCTTGTTCTTTTTCATGACCTTCTCTTTTATTGTTATATCAAAATCATACCATGATTCTGAATATTTTAAGATCGATTTTACAAAAGATGCGCTATCCTGTTTGTACTGGTATAATTGAAGAGGCACTTCTAATTCACTGAAAATTGAATCCCCAGCCTTTGTAACAATCAATTTTTGTATTTCGCCTAAAGCTCCGCCATCACTAAGACCATTTTTCTCCACTTTAGAACCATTATGCTCGTGAATCCTATCGCCAATACCAAGGAAGGTCTGAATAGAATCATCAACTACATCCGTGATCAACAAACTGCCATCTACATAATATGCACTTATCCCCAGACCTACATAGGGTGTATGTTCGTAGATAAAACCTGAAGCGATTGTCTCATTCACTGTGGCTGTATCACCACTATATCTAGCAGTGATGAATGAATCTATTTCTGCATCTTTTAAAGGAGGGAATGCAAAGAGAATAGAATTTGATAAAATAAATATTGTAAATAAAATTCTCATAAAATAAAGTACGCCCGACAGGATTTGAACCTGTGACCTTTGGAACCGGAATCCAACGCTCTATCCAGCTGAGCTACGGGCGCATATTAGCAAGTTATTAGTAAGAAATCCCACTAATTGTGTGGTTTCTAATCACAAGAAATTATGTCAAATATGTGCAGGATAATGAAGGATTTACTGAAGATCTTAGAACTCTACTTCTTGACATATATATTGACCTTAGATCTTAGAAATTACCTCACGAATGTGGGGCTTATTATTAACCTTATACTATTTATTCAAAGAGATTATTGAATAGTGTCAATTTTTGAGTAAATATTTTCAGATTGATAGTATTTTAATTTTAAGTTACCCTTTTCATTAACTACCAAAGCACTCTCCAGCCATTTCATATGTGTATTTGTTTTGACCCCATTTTCATCAACATTTGTAAAAATACCTGAGTTATTATGAAACGAATGTGCAATCTCATCATCAATTGTTACTATATGATCAGATAAAGTCCAACTTGTGGATATCATTGAAGATAACATAGGGTCGACAAAATCTAAGAATTCATCTAATTTATAAAATTTGCCTAATTCACATATGATGAAATCATCAGTTACTATTTTAGATAAACTTTCATCTCTGTTTTTATTATTTACATCAAAGGCATCAAAGAATTCTCTAACAATACTGATCACTTGATCATCTGTGATATTTTTTTGATTCTCACATCCTAAAGAGAAAAAATTAATTATCAATAATGTTAATAAATACTTTTTCATAAAATCTCCTTAAATGATTCTAGCTACTATAATAAAAATAAAGCCAATGAAAGAAATCTCAGTCTAATCAAAATCTTTTTTCAATAGATATGTTTTATGATAAAGCTTATCCATGCAATCGTTAAAAAAGCCAGACTTAAAACAAAGACCAATGTCCTTGGGATTATATTAATATTTTTTTGATTCTGGATTCTTATAAAGAAATGTATAATTCTAAATATTACAAAACCCCAAGCTAAGATTAAATCAAATTGTGTGTATTTATTAAAAAATATATTTAGCAAACACAATAAATAAAAAAGAATCGGAATCTCAAACATATTCTGATACTGCTGTCTTGCAGACCAAAGTCTATCTGGGAATTCACCTTCATATATTCTAAACTGGCTTAGTCTAATATTTTTCCTTATTATATACATTGTAGCCATGTATAATAATCTAAATATTAGAAAAAGATTGAGAATTACCATGATTGATAAAGGCATTATGAATTCCATCTTAAAATCTACCTATCACTCCACAAACAAAAAACCCAACGAATGTGGGGCTTGACATCTAATATAGGATTAGTTTGGAAACTAATAGAATCCAACCAAAGAATAATGCAAAATAACATATTGTAAATGAATATGCTCTTTTTCTTGTATTGTTTGTTGTTAATCGTACAAAACTATGGAGAATTTTAAAGAATACAAAAATCCAGGCAAGAATTACATCTATTGACTCTACCCTATCCAACAGAAATAATATGGTACATAGTAAAAAGAAAAAAATTGGCAATTCAAAGATGTTTTTATAATGCTCTCTAACCATAATCGCTGAATCAGGTAAGTCTCCTTTATAAAGCCTAAACCATTCAGACTTAATATTATTTTTTTTATGTTCCCTTGAGAAAACACGATTATAATGGGCTAACGAAAAAAAGGTTAAAAAGACCAAGGGGAATATTGGATAAATAATTTGAATTTTCTCCATCACCAAATCTACCAATCATCCCACAAACAAAAAACCCCACGAATGTGGGGCTATATTTGTGTCAATAGTATAGTTCTTCTAGCTTATTCTTTAAATCTTCAAAATTTTCGAAAATGTACTCCGAACAGGAAAATATCCAAGAACTAACATCATCTATAGGCAACTTATTTACAAGGAATATAGGCTTTTTAAGCCAATAAGCCATTGTGACTTCTCCATGAGTTCCACCACCTCTAAAAACTGACTCATCCCATTTTACAATTAAATAATCCGACTTATTAACTACAGCATCTAAATCAACTTTAATGATTTTCCTGATTATTGTTTTATATTCATCAGGATTAGTTTTTTTCATCAGTCTGAAATCATTGGTATTATGTTGTTCAATAATACTTTTAGTTTCGATAACAGGGTTAAATACTTTATGATTAAGTTTAACTTCCAACCATTCAGTAATATCATTTCTCCAATCTGCTCCATCATTGTGTGCATTTTCAATTGGTCCTGATAAATAAGCAATCATATTGATTTCCTTTGATAAATCTACCAAATATCCCACAAACAAAAAACCCCACGAAAGTGGGGATTTTATTGTTTCCATAAGCTTAAATCCTCATTAATTAAGGATTATTTATCTTCTAGTACTCTCAGCCTCTCATCTATTAGTTTTATATCACTCTCTATATCATTTACTTCTAATGATAATAATCTTGATAAAGAATCTATTCTATTTCCTAGGTTCATTTCTAAATCATATAGGGCTCTCACCCAACCTTTTGATTTATACCAGTCCTCATCTTTCTTGGATAATTCAATATTTGATTGCCCCGAAAAAATAAAAAATGAAAAAACAATTGACCCACCTGTGATAATACCTTGGATATATGATTTCATCAAT
>CACEUX010000049.1 GCA_902562835.1 uncultured Fidelibacterota bacterium | reverse complement strand
TGATACCTCTATGCTGATCGGCCAGTTTTACTCGCTCTCGGTTAAGCATTTGAGTTTCTTTCTTGGTCATATTTTCGTAAAGGTTAGACCCTTCTTTTTCAAGCATTTTTAGACGCTTGATACTCTTTTTAATAGTTGAGAAGTTGGTAAGAGTTCCACCAAGCCATCTTTCAACAATATAAAACATCGAGCATCTGTCTGCTTCCTGCTGGACGATATCTTGGGCCTGTTTTTTTGTTCCTACAAAAAGAATCTCTCCATTCTTATCGACAACCTGTTTGACAAACCCGCAAGCCTTGTTGATTGATTCAATTGTGGAATCTAGGTTGATAATGTGTACCCCATTTTTTTCCAACAAGATATAGGGTTTGAAATTAGGATCCCACTTACGTGTAACATGCCCAAAATGGGCACCGGTTCCTAAAAGATCTTCAAATTTTACTTCAGCCATAGTTTTTTTAACGTTTTGAGAATTGGAAATTTTTTCTGGCTCCGGGCTGCCCAGGTTTTTTTCGCTCAACCTTACGAGCATCGCGAGTCAAGAAACCTTTCTCTTTTAGGATAGCACGATAATCATCATTGACTCCCAAAAGAGCTCTAGAGATGCCTAATCTGATAGCACCGGCTTGTCCAGTTAGGCCACCGCCATTTACATTTATTTCAATATTATAAGCCTTTTCACCCTCAATTGCTGATAGGGGTTGCATCACAATCTTTGCTAATGTATCCCTACATAGGTAATCCCTATAAGACTGTCCATTGACTTTTATTTCTCCCTTTCCTGGAGTCATATAAACTCTGGCTACTGAACGCTTGCGTCTTCCTGTACCATAAAATATTGTATCTGCCATGTGATTATAACTCTAGTATTTTTGGTTGTTGTGCGGAATGAGGATGCTCTGATCCGGTATAAACTTTTAGATGGGTTAATATACTCCTTCCTAGGCGATTATGTGGCAGCATACCTTTTACTGCATTCTGAATGATTCTTTCAGGCTTAGAGCGCCTTAAATCAGCTAGAAATGTTTCCTTACCACCTCCTGGATAACCGGTATGCCTAAAGTACTTCTTGTCTTTTTCTTTATTACCAGTCACTTGGATTTTATCCGCATTAATAATCACTACAAAATCACCCATATCCATGTGGGGTGTGTAATTAACTTTATGCTTTCCTCTCAAGATCTGTGCAACTCTAGATGCAAATCTACCAAGGACTTGACCGTCAGCATCGGCAATCCACCAATGTTTATCTATCTCTGATTTCTTAATTGATAATGTCTTCATTTTATTTCGAATAAAGCCCGGGAAATTATGCTTTCGATGTTTGCCCAGTCAATAAATATTCTATTATTTTATTATTTGGCTTTTGTATATAGAGTTAGTTGAAATTGTTAATTCAACTGTGCCTTTCAAATCTTTACCAATAAATGGTGAGTTTCCCGATTTTGAATGGATATGATCTTTATCAAAGGTCCAATCACGATCTGGGTCGATCACAGTTATTTCCGCCATTGCACCCTCACTAAACAAGTCAGAATCAAAGCCCATTATTTTTCTAGGGTTTACAGTTAAAAGAGATATCAAATCAATCAATTCCATTCCTGATTCCTGAACAAGGACCTTATTCACAACACCAAAAGCAGATTCTAAACCAATCATCCCAAATGATGCACAGTCAAAAGTCGTTTCCTTATCTTCTAATGTATGGGGCGCATGATCTGTTGCAATACAATCAATGGTTCCATCTTTAACTGCTTTAATCAATACTTCACGATCAGACTCTGTTCGTATTGGCGGTGCTACTTTTAAATTAGTATCATAAGACCTTAAGGCTTCATCATTGAAAAAAAGATGGTGTGGAGTTACTTCAGAGGTAATATTATTATTTTTTCGTTTCATTGTTCGAATGTGTTGCACGGCTTTAGCTGAGCTTACGTGTGGGACATGGAGTTTTGCTCCAGTGAAATCAGCAAGTTCAAGATCTCGATGAACCATTGCTGACTCTGCCAGATCTGGATTACCAGGCAAACCTAAATGTGTTGAAATAATTCCTTCGTGCATAAGACCTTCTGAACGTAAACATTCATCTTCAGCATGGTTAATGACTGGAACACCAACAAGAGTTGAATATTCTAAGGCTATCCTCATCACCGCACCATCCTGGATAGGTAACCCATCATCACTAAATGCAACGGCGCCTTCTTTAAACATCAATGCCATTTCTGTTATATCCTTTCCATTCTGAGCTTTAGTAACAGCACCAATTGGATGTATATGTATTGGACATTTTTCTGCTTTTTCTTTAATGAAGTTCATCATTTCTGGAGAATCTAATGGTGGATTAGTGTTAGGCATTACACATACCCTAGTGAATCCTCCAGCCATAGCCGAAAGAGATCCTGTGTCCAAAGTTTCTTTGTCCTCTCTACCAGGCTCTCGAAAATGTACATGCAGATCACAGAATCCATGGGTAATTATTTTACCTTTACAGTCAATGATCTCTGCAGATTTTGGTGCATTAAACTCACCTATACTTTCGATGAAACCATCCTTGATCCATAAATCAGCCCGATACGTACGTTTATTATAAGGGTCTAGAAGAGTTCCGGCTTTTAAAACAGTATGTTTAGAAAGATTTTTTAAAGACATTTAATTTTCTCCAACATTTGCTTTTCCACCGCAAAGTAGATAGAGTATTGCCATTCTAGATGCGACACCATTTAACACTTGGTCTAAAATTATAGCTTGATTGCTATCTGCAACAAATCCATCAATTTCAACGCCTCTATTCATAGGCCCAGGATGCATAATAATGATCTCCTTTTCATGTTTATTCAATCTTTCTTGCGTAATTCCAAATGTCGCCCTGTACTCACGGTTTGAAGGAACTAATCCAATACCCATTCTTTCTCTTTGAATCCGAAGGACATTCAAGGCATCTGCCCAATCAATCACTTCATCCAAATTATCATTATAGTTCACATTTAAATCTTGAAGGAAACTTGGAATCAAATTAGGTGGACCACAAATTGTTACCTCTGCCCCCATACTTGTTAATCCATAAATATTACTTAGAGCTACTCGGCTATGAACAATGTCACCAATAATGCCAATTTTGAGACCCCTAAGTCTTCCAAATTTTTCATGTAGACTCATCATATCGAGGATTGCTTGGGTTGGATGCTCATGGGTACCATCACCAGCATTAATAATGATTGCATCAATAAATTCCGTAAGATGTTTTGCTGCTCCAGGAGTTGGATGCCTCATGACAACAGCATCGATCTTCATTGCTTCTATGTTTTGGGCTGTATCTTTAAAACTTTCACCTTTTTTTAAACTACTAGAAGAAGCCGAAAAGTTCACAGTATCAGCACTGAGACGTTTCTGAGCAAGTTCAAAACTAATTCTGGTGCGCGTTGAGTTTTCAAAAAATAAGTTAACAATAGTGACACCCTGTAGAGAAGGGACTTTTTTTATTGGTCGTTCTAAGACCTCACGGAAATTAAAAGCTGTATCAATAATTGTTTGTATGTCTTCCGCTGGATAGCCCTCTAAACCTAACAGGTGTTTTTGCTTTAGCATCTTTATTCTACACCCTTAATTAATAAAACATTATCATTTCCATCTGTTTCTTTTAGTAATACACTAACATGTTCACCATCATTGGTCGGAATATTTTTACCTACATAATCTGCTTTTATAGGTAATTCTCTATGTCCTCTATCAACTAAAACTGCTAGTTGTACTTTTGCTGCCCGACCAAAGCTATTTAATTCATCCAATGCAGCTCTTACAGTACGACCAGAATAAAGAACATCATCCACTAGGATCACTACTTTACCATCCAAGGAAAATGAGATATCCGTTTCTTTTACTTCCGGTACTTGAAGACGTTCTCTAAAATCATCACGATGAAAAGTAATATCTAAGGATCCTTGTTCTAGATCTATCCCAATAAATTCAGATATCTTAAGTTTTATACGGGCTGCTAGTGGGACACCTCGATTATGGATTCCAATAAGGACTATATTTTCTGGAGTTCGGTTGTGTTCAAGAATCTCATGGCAAAGGCGAGTAATCGACCTTTCTACCGCAATCTCATCCATTAATACTTTCTCTTTCAATTAGGCTCCTAATTACTTTCAAAAAAAAACCCCCGGCAGAGTTTGTTTTCTCTCACGGAGGTGTTTTCTCTGCCCTTTTCAGCCTCACTGGACCGATTTAAAGGGTCAAAAAGCGGCGTAAGTTATATAATTACCTGAAATAAACAATGAAGTATTTGTGCAATTTCGCTTGTGTCCAAGTTATCCATTTCTAATGCTAAATCGATTGGCTCTTTAGCAAACCATTTAACCTGTCTTTTGGCAAATTGTCTAGTTTTAATTATGATATCTTCCCTCATATCTTCATAAGACATCTCATTCCTAAGATATGATTGGATTTGACTATACCCAATTGAATTTAGTGCGGTGTAAAGCTTTTTTTCTCTGTCTTGTTGCTTCAATAATGTTTCCACCTCTTCTATCCAACCTTGGTCGAGCATTTCATCTGCTCTATTTTGAATCCGTTCATTTAAGATATTTCGCTTCCATTTAATCTTAACTGTAAATAAATCTAATTCTGTTGTTGGATTAGATCTTTGGTCATGGAAATGTTCACTTGGAGCTTTACCAGTCGCTTCAAATATCTCAAGTGCCCTAACTAGACGTTTTTTATTATTAACATGTACAAGCTCCGCATATTCTGGGTCAATAGCATTTAGGTGGTCTAGTAATTCAGATGGGTTATTATCATATAGCTTTTCTAATCGATCTCTATTTATTGGGTCTGAAACACTGCCTTTAAATATTCCTCTAGATATTGCCCTATAATAAAGTCCTGCACCACCACAGATAATTGGACTCTTACCATTCGCTTGAATATTTTTTACTTTATCAGTGATAAGTTTTGCATACTGCCCAGCTGAGATAGGGTCTGATGGGTCTTGAAAACCAATTAAATGATGTTTGACCCCTCCCATTTCTTTATTTGTAGGCTGTGCTGTTCCTATAGGCATTCCTCGATATAGCTGTCTGGAATCCAACCCTATAATCTCAGAGTTTAATTTTTTTGAAAGGTAAACTGCTAAGGACGTTTTCCCACTAGCTGTTGGGCCAATTATTGTAAGGATTTTTTTCATTTTTATTGATTAGGAAAAAATAAAAAACAAATCCTTTTTAGTCATACCAAGGTAATTGATCTAGGTCAACATTTCCGCCTGATAGAATCAATCCTACTTTCTTATCACTAAAGATATTCTTATTGTTTAGCACTGCTGCCAATGCGATTGAACAAGAAGGTTCAACAATAATCTTCATACGTTCCCATATCATTTGCATAGTAGATATTATGTCTTCTTCAGAAATTGGTATAATACCATTTACTTTATCTCTAATAATCGGAAAAGTAATAGTACCTATTTGTGCTCTAAGACCATCACAAATAGTATTGGTTGTCTTATTTGATTGAATTTCACCACTTAATAAGGACCGATATGCATCATCTGCTTCCATTGGTTCTGCTCCAAATACTTGAATATTTTTATTTTTTTCCTTGGCATAGCAAAGAGTCCCGCCTAGTAGTCCACCACCACTTACTGGGGTAATAAGAATATCTAAATCTGGACACTCCTCCATTAATTCCAATGATGCAGTTCCTTGACCACAAATGATATCCTTATCATTATAAGGGTGGACCAATATTGAACCTGTATCTTCTAAAACTTTCCTTAATGCTTTATCCCTGGAAATTTGATTTGGTTCACACCATATAACCTGACCACCATTTCTTTTAACATTTCTTATTTTGATATCAGGAGTATTATCAGGCATTACTACTTTTGTTTTTCCACCTAGAGCTGTAACAGCCATGGATAAAGCTGCACCATGGTTACCAGAAGATGCAGTTGCAACCCCTTTATCTAGATCTTCTTCTGATAACTGAAGAACTGCGTTAGTTGCACCTCTTATTTTAAAAGATCCAGCTTTTTGAAAATTCTCACATTTAAAATATAGTTCAGCTTGTGAAAGATCATCTAAGCTTGAATTTGTAAGTACTGGAGTGTTGTGGATAAAAGGTTTTATCCGACTATGTGCTTTTTGTATTTCATTAAGCGTTGGCATAGTAAAATTTAATGTTAATTATAATAATGATTTGTATAACCAATGTTAAATTTTGCGAATGAACAAAAGAATATTATTTTTATTATTTTTTATTTTCGGTTGTAATCAGAATATCATAATCCCAATAACAATCTACACAGAGCTAGGGCCAATTATAGTAGAACTTTACTCTAATAAGGCACCTATAACAGTAAATAACTTTTTAAAATATCTAGATGAAGGTCGATATAAAGATTTTCATTTCTATCGTGTTGTACATTTTGAAAATCAGCCCCAAAATGATATAAAGATAGAAGTGATTCAGGGTGGATTAGGATTCGATGAACATAATTTAGAATTAGAGGGTATACCACACGAGACCACTGAAATATCTAATATAAAACATTTAAATGGAACAATTTCAATGGCAAGAATGGCGCCCGGAACTGCAAGCTCAGAAATATTTATTTGCATAAATAATCAGCCAGAGCTTGATTTCAAGGGCCTTAGAAACCCTGATGGTTACGGATTTGCGGCATTTGGAAAAGTAACATCTGGTATGGATATAGTAAGAAAAATCCAAGCTCTACCATCAATTCAAAAAATGCTGAATGACCCCATTAAAGTAGATTCGATTTTAAGGAATTAAATAAAAATTTTAATTTTAAAAAGATTATATAGAAATATAATGAAATCAGTTATTCTTTTTAGACATGGAAAGTCAGATTGGAATTCAACCTATACGCTGGACCATGATCGCCCAGTTTCAAAAAGAGGAATCAAAGCCGCTAAGAAAATGGGTAGGTATCTTAGCAAGATTGACGAAGTACCCGATCTCACAATTTCATCTACTGCAATTAGAGCCCTAAATACAGCTAAATTAGCTATTAAAGCAGGAGCATGGGGTACAAGCCTAAATCATGAAAAAAAAATCTATGAAAGCACTGTGAAAACCTTAATAGACATCTTAAGCACACAAAGAGATGATTATGAAAACATCTGTATTGTTGGACACGAGCCAACATTTTCTTCATTTATACAACTTTGCAATAATAATAATTGGATAAGGTTCCCTACCGCATCCATGGCAAGAATTAATTTTGGGGTTGATAAATGGTCTGAAATCGGGTTTGAATTTGGAAGTTTGATCTGGCTATGCAGACCGAAAGAGATAGATTAATGACGCTCAAATCTGCCATCTAATTCATCTAGAGACATCTGCACAATGATTGGCCGTCCGTGTGGGCAATAATAGGGGTGCTCTGTGGAAAAAAGCCTGTTCACAAGTTCTTGCATTTCTTCTTTCATTAAAGAATCACCTGCTTTTATGGCTGCCTTACAGGCAAACATGGCAGCTAAGCCTTCTTGAAATGAACTATATTGTTTACGTTCTTTAATGAAATTGTCCAATATTTCTCTTATGACATCTTTTTCATTTCCAAGAGCCATTTCAGAGGGTATGGCGTCTATTTGTATAGATGATTCATCTTGTTTTTTAATTTTGAATCCGATTTTCTCTAAATAAGGTAAGACATCTAGTAAGGCATCAAAATCATTATGGGAAAAATCAATTTTTTCTGGAAAAAGAAGTGTTTGTGATGCCATTGAAGTTGATTCAAAGGCCTTAAGAGCTTCTTCATATAACACGCGTTCATGAGCAACATGCTGATCAATTATAACTAACCCACTATTAACTTCAGATACAATGTATTTTTTATGGATCTGCCATATATTTTCTGTTGTAATTGATTCTTGATCTGAAATAGGTGTATCAGCGAGCTTTGAAACATAATCTCTAGCTCTTTCGATATTACTCTTTGTGGGTGCAAGAGGTTGAGACTGATTAAAATCCATTGTATTCTGATTAGGGTCAA
>CACEUX010000048.1 GCA_902562835.1 uncultured Fidelibacterota bacterium | reverse complement strand
CCATATGGCCATGCATCCCATCCGATTCAACCTCTAACTTATATCCTCGAGGGTGTAGACCAACGCCTACTTGGAGGGGAATACTGCCCATCCAGACACCTTTGCTAATGCCAAAACCAGGTGCATTCACAGTTTCATTTTCAGCACCATCAATATCAAGTGAATCTCCTGATGCACCCATCATTCCATAGCCTACATAGACTCCCCACCCTGGTAATTCAGGCTGGTCCTGCCCCATGACAAGACAAACGGGTAGTGCTATTAATAATAATACCTTTTTCATTTCATCCTCCTTCGTTCGGATTTTATGGTATGTTTATATACAATGTTACTAAATGTAAAAGACTTATGTTAGAAATTGATTAGGGAACTAATAATTTATATGCTCTAATCATTAACATATACTTCAATACTTGTAGACTGAGTGAGACCAATTAAATAACCTTTAGGCCCTTCAATATCATATCCAATAGTAAGATCATCATTAAATGCATTATCGTCATCTGGATATAGTCCATTGATCGCATTGACCTGAATATCATAGACAGTACCACCACCAGTTGGAAAATATTCAGCGGGAATGGTATGGCTTGTCACATTTAAAGGCAAAAGGCTAGATGCATAGGTATTATAATCATTATTGCTCGTGACCTGGTATGAGGTGATTCCAGATACATCACTCCACTCAACTAAGAGATCTGAATCTTTTGTATGAACATCACCTGAATCTAAATTTGTTATTACAGGTTCGCTGTCTGGTAGCTGTGCACTACCCGTAGCAATTACATTACCATTATGGGAGATCATAAGAACGTAATTATCATTCGTTGAGATTGAAGAATTATATCCACCCTGTCCTGTAAAAGTATGGAGTACCGTATCCTCATTAACCATGACCAAGGCATCATTAACAGGTTCACCCTCTTTAGTTATAACCACATCAGCGCAAGCGCTGAGACCACCAAAGCCCAAATTCACTCCTACTACTCTGGCTTGAACTTTGTAATCATTTGTTGGAGTGAACTGTTCTGCCGACCCTGAAATGTCAGGTCCAGATGATTCTTCATCACTATTATCCTCACATCCAATAAATGAAATTTGTACTGAGAACATTAACGAAGCCATTAACAAAGTAAATAACGTCTTTTTTATCATTTTCTCATTCCTTATTAAACGAATCTATTAAGACCAAATTTAACTTATCAATCTAAAAATTGAAAAATATGTTCAGTTACATCTTCTAAATATTTCTTTGATCTTACAATATTAAAATGTGTAGCGCCTGAAATAAGAACTAGTTCAGAGTTTGGTAAATATTCTGACATTTCTACAGTATGTCTTGGTTTAATTCGCTTATCTTTTTCAGCCACAATAATGAGTATTGGATTATTTATAGAGCGAAGATCAGAATGCGTAAATGAAGGATAGAGTAAAATTCCATATTCCATCATTAATTGTTTTGTTTGGTTGAATTTTTCTTCTTCACCCATAGATTTATGTGCACGATCGAAGAAGTCCAATGTTAAACTATTCCTGCCAAAGAGATTATCCATAAAACCATTTTCTGTCAGATAATCATGTCCATTTTTTTTAAAATCTATACCATCATAATGATAAAGAGAGGCGATAGAAACTCCCTTGATCAGTTTGCCTGGAAAATATTTACCAATGGAGAGCACAACAAAACCGCCTGCGCTGTGACCTACAGCATAAAATTCTTGTATACCAATCGCATTTGTAACATTAATTATATCCTCAGCTATTTGATAAAAAGAAAAAGACTCATCACCAACTGTAGATCTACCATGACCTCTAAGGTCAATACCTATGATGTAATATCTATCTGAAAGTTCATTGATTATATCTCGATAAGCTTGTGTAAAGGCCAATATTCCATGTAGGAATACAAGCGGTGGATCATTTTTATTTCCAAGTGTATAGTAATATTGCGTTAAATCCTCAGTCTTAATGCTATGCATCTCACTATTTTTGATCGGTTTACTAGCTTTGGAAGCAAAATAGCCAGTACAGCTAATTGAAAGGAAAATAGTAAAGGTTGCTATTAAAAATATTCTCATATCAATATTACATGATTCTGTTTTTAATCGCATTATTAAAGGTCTGTGCTAATAGCTGTTATAGATCTGCCCTGGATTATTTTATAATATTGATTAGGCTCTAGCTCATTAAATACTTCCTGACCTGAGCCTGGCCAATCAACTGTCATTGATCTTACTAATTGATCATTATAAATACCAAATACTACTCTTATATCATTAGAGGTTAAATAACTACCTGCAGGATTTACCCATTTGGTCTGGTCGCCGGACTCAGTTGATATAGTAATTTTACTACCGATGGCTTGACGATTACAGCTCCTACCATCTAGCTCAATACCTATCCAATTATTCTTTGGCTTTCCTTCGTTGATCAATAATCGAGCTTTTCCATTATTATTTGAGATCATTATGTCAGCATCACCATCATTATCAATATCCGCAAAAGCAGATCCTCTGCTTACGGCTCTATGTAATATATCCTTTCCAACGCTTTCAGTTATATCAGCGAAATATCCATTTTTCTGATTAAGATAGATCTGATTATGCTGAGCATGCCTATAATCTTTATTAAATAAATTAATATTGTCAATAACATGACCATTCGCTACAAATATGTCAAGCCAACCATCGAGGTCAAGATCAACTAATTTTGTTCCAAATGCAAGGGGGTGAACACTCGGCTGTCCCAACCCAATATTATTTGTCGCATCTGAAAAAATACCAGGATTTTGATTAAGATACAGAGTATTGGTCTCTCCACTATAATTGGTAACATAAATATCTAACCAACCATCACGATCAATATCACCTAGGTCAACCCCCATTCCAGCCTCGGCAAGACCATTTCCATTGAAACCGACACCCATTAATAATGCACTCTCAGTGAATCTTCCTTTCCCATTATTAATGAACAATAGGTTCATATCCTTATCATTTGCTACATATATATCCATATCACCATCATTATCTACGTCTCCTGGTATAACACCCATTCCTCGGAGACGATATCTACCTATGCCAGAACGATTAGACCGATCTATGAACTTACCATCCTTATTGTAATAGAATTTATCTTCAACTCCCAAGAAGACATCCGGGTCACAATAAGAGCGTGCAAATAATTCACCATGCTTTGGATATTGTAGAGGGCTAGTACATTCAGGATTATTTTCTATCGAATAGTCAACATAATTAGTGACATAAAGGTCTAGAAATCCGTCATTATCACTATCAAAGAAAGCAGCGCTCATTCCCATAGAAGGGTTATCGATACCAAGATCTAGAGTTACATCGGCGAAGGTTCCATCACTATTATTCTGATAAAATATATCCTTACCAAAGTTTGTAACATAAAGGTCTATATCACCATCATTGTCATAATCTCCGCAAGCACAACCCATGCTATAACTCTTATCTCCTACACCTGCCTCATCTGTAACATCGATCCATTCCAAATTATCATTTCTAAAAAGTTTATTTTCTAGGACAACATCTTTTTTCCATCCAGGCAAGGGCGATGACTGAGGAAAGTATGCATCTAGGTCACCATCATTATCATAATCAAATATGCAAATACCTGAACCCATTGATTCAACATAATAGTATTCTCCAGATCCTCCATGATCATGAATAAAATCCAAACCTCCTTGTCCTGTGATATCCTTGAATGAAAGCTCCTGCCCCCCAACAAAAAGTAATAAGATAGATGTAAATAGCTAGATTGTTTAGCTTAATATATAATTTCATTAACTATTAATAGTCCTCTGTACCATCGAGGCTACCATCTTTATTATAGTAGGTCCATCTACCCTGCTGCTCACCATTGATAAAATTTCCTTCTTCTTTCTTTTGACCATTTTCATACCATTCAGTGCGCAATCCATGAGGTCTACCATTAATAAAATACATTTTTGACTTTTGGATACCATTTTGGTGCCAAAGTATATGTTCACCTATTGGGGCTTTATCTTTATAATGACCTTGCCCTTTTTTAGTACCATTTTCATACCACTGTGTCCATAGACCTTCTGGGGTTCCCTCTTCTTTCTTTTGGCCATTTTTGTACCAGTCTATTCGTGATCCGACTATCTTTCCATTTTTAAAATTTGCTTCAGATTTTTTATTCCCATTGGGGTGCCAAAAAGTATGAATACCTTCTTCTTTATTTTTTACATATTTACCTTCTGCGCTTTTAAGTCCGGTCGAGTACCATTTTATCCATTGACCGTCAAATTGATCATCTAGATAATTACCTTCTTCTTTTTTTTGACCATTTTCATACCATTCAGTACGTGCTCCACTTGCTTTACCATTTTTAAAAGATGCCTTCAATTTTATCTGATCATTGTCATACCATAATTCCCAAATACCCATAGCCATACCATTTTTATAATTTTCTTTACTTTTTATTGTACCATTTTCATACCATTCATGCCATGAGCCATCTTTTTTACCATCGATCACATCTCCATTACTTCTTAAGTTATTATTACTGTATGATGAAAAGATCGGTCCTGTATACGGATCACTTTGGCCTTTTAGGTAATAAATATTATTCCTTTGCACCATCTCAGATTCAAAATTTATTGGGTCTTTAGAACAACTAGTATTATAAAAAATCATTAAGACTACTGATGCAATGGTCACTACTGATTTTATTTGTTCTACCATTTAATATCTAGATTATTTTAGAAATACCATTTTTTTTGTGTTTCTAAAATCTTCTGCTTCTAATATCAAAAAATATAAACCCGCACTTACAGTTCGCCCTGCATCATTTTTTTGCAGGCCATGTTATAGACCTATTGCCCCCCTCTTGGTATCCATCATAAAGGTTATTTATTACCCTTCCATGGATATCGTAAATAACAATTTTCAACATTATACTTTTTGGTAAAAAATAATTAAGTGTGGTACTTGGATTAAATGGATTAGGAAAAGTATCGTAAACTTTATACGAAGTTGGTTCTTGAGCAACTGATGTGAGTATACTACCACAATAGGTTGTATCCTGATAACCCATATAATCTTCTAAACAACTAGGGAAAGGTAAACAGAATTGATTATTCGAGATATTAAAATACAGAGAATTACTCCAGTCAAGATTGAGAGTACATATACTTGAATCAATAATTCCAGTTAAGTTATTATTATTAATATATAAATATTCCAGATGTACAAGATCATTTATCTCGCTAGGTAGCTCTCCAGTTAATTGATTATCATATAAAAATAACTTTTCAAGATTTGATAATTCCCCTAATTCGCTAGGAATAGAGCCAGACAGGGCATTGCCATATAAGAACAAATGAGTAAGGCTTGATAACCCTCCTATTGATGATGGTAATTGGCCTGTGAGTCCATTATCATATAAATAGAGGTGTTTCAAATTAGTAAGTCCTCCTATCTCTTCCGGAATTTCTCCTGTTAATTCATTACCATATAAAAATAAATATTCAAGATTAATTAAGTTACCGATCTCTGGAGGGATGGTCCCCGTTAAGCCTGTATTACCCAAATTCAATGAATCTGTATTTTCTATCATGTAACATTCACCCCAGAGGTCGAACTGTCTTTGAGGTACAGAATTGCAATTAGAGGTGTCTTGAATATCAATATTGCTTGCTATACAATCTGGATAGGGAGGACAAAATTGATTTTCAGAAATTTTTACTAATTCAGGATCATCCCATTCTAGGTCCATTTCGCAAATATTACAGGGTAACTCACCAATAAATTGATTATCATTTATCCAAAAATAGTTCAGACTCGATAGATTATTTATCTCAGATGGAATTAAACCAGTAAGTTGATTATCATATAAATAGAGATGGGTTAAGTTTGTCAAATTACCTATCTCGCTTGGTACAGGGCCGGTGAGTTGGTTTTGGTTTAAATATAGCTGCGATAAATTTGTTAACTCCCCGATCTCTGGTGGAATTGTTCCACTCAAATCATTATCATGTAAATGCAGATGCTCTAAATCGGTAAGGTTGCCGATCTCTGGTGGAATTGGTCCATTTAAATTGTTTAGGAAAAAACTTAAATAGGCAAGACTTCCCAGGTTACCTATTTCGCTAGGGATAGACCCTGAAAGTTGGTTCCCATATAACTTAAGACCTATCAGATTAGTAAGATTTCCAATTTCAACTGGGATAGACCCAGTCAACTCATTATTTTGCAAATATAAATAGTTCAAGTTTATGAGGTTGCCTATTTCCGCAGGGATAGCCCCAGATAGGTTATTTGCAGCAAGATTAAGGTAAATTAGATGAGTAAGATCTCCTATTGCTGGGGGGATTTCCCCATAAATATTTTGTCCAGTCAAGTCTATGTAAATCGTGCTATCAATAGAAAAGCATTCATTCCATAATTCTACTTCATTTTCATCACAATCCTGGCCAATAAGAGATCCAATAATAATAAAAAAAAAATATTTATTTTTATATCCAGACATCATTCTCAATGGTTCTATCATTAGTCTTATCACCTGTATTGACTACCCCCCTTGGCTCTACAAGCATGATACTGCATTCTTCCTCTGCATAGGGTTTATGTTCAACTCCCTTTGGGACTACATACATATCACCCTTCTCTAGTTCAATTATCCCTTCTCGGAATTCTATCTGCATCCTACCATCGATCACTATAAAAACCTCATCAGTCTCTTTATGTTCATGCCAAATGAATTCACCTTTTACTTTTGCAAGTTTGAACTGATAGTCATTCATCTCGGCAATGACCTTAGGCGACCAATGCTCAGAAAATTTTTGAAATTTTTCCTGAATATTTATTTTTTTAGAGTTCATTTCTTATCGCTTATTATTGAATTTGGATTCAACCGGAGACCGATAGGGCTGGAAAGGAATCATAAGCAGATTCTTTATACTTGAGTGCTCATGACTTTTCATATGAGTGTCAATACCATATACAAGTTCCCTTGTTATATCTAATTTTTTAACTGTACCAAAGATGTGATCCCAGATAGAAAATATGTTCCCATAATTACTATCTGTATGAGGTTGAACGTAATGATGATGTACCTTATGAAAATTAGGAGTAACAAAAACGTAAGCAATGATCTTATCTATCTTTTTTGGTACCTGAATATTCGCATGTGTAAGATGAGCAAAAAATACTGAAATGGTCTGATACATCATGACAAGGCCAAAGGATGCTCCCGAAATAAGTACTGCTAAAGTAGTGAAGCATAAACGAAATATATTTTCACCAGGATGATGCCTCAAACCACTGGTTACGTCAACATTTGGATCGGTATGGTGTATCAAGTGAAATTTCCACATCCATTTAATGGAGTGCTGTATCCAATGGATAAGCCAGGCACCTACAAGATCCATTAATGCCAAGCCAAGAATAACGTTCAGCCAGATCGGAATTTCAATCATATTCAATAAACCAGTATTGTGAATTTGATTATACCTAACCGCTGCCATAATACCCATTGCACCAAATAGATTAACAATAAGTGTTATGAAAGTAAAAACTATATTGATAACCGCATGGTCTAATTTTTTATATTCCATTTTTAAAAATGGAATACTGGACTCCATAAACAATAATAAAGCTAGGCCACCTATTAAAAACCCACTTCTGGTCTCAGTAGATATTTGGGCAAAAAATTGGAGTATTTCATTCATAATTGTATAGCAAAGAGTAAAGCGGACTTAAATAAACTGCAAATGAAAAGAGATAAAGAATAAGGGTGAGAAATACCATTAATTTGAGCCAGGTAAAAGATCATACGAAAAATAATCAAGGAAAAATTTCTTGAAAGCCATATGATCTTAAAAATTAATTAATCATATACATGGAAATAAAAATTTTTGTAAAGATATAATTATTATGGCTTAAAAAAGATTTAAAATGAATATTCGAGGTTAGCCCTGGCAATAATGGTATTTTTACTTACCCCACCAGTTTCTTTTGATCTGAATTCTCCTTGAGCGTTCAGATTAAGATCTTCTAGGAGTTTAAAACGAATACCAGCTTTAAACCCTAGCCATGACATGTCAACCATACCGGTCCCACTCGCATAACTTATTCCACCCCTTCCCAATAGTTTCTTATTGAAGAATGGATAGTCGGCATCAATATTTAAAGTGAGAAAATCTTGTGTACCTCTTTGCCCGGGTCCAGTACTTAATTCACTAGAATTTTTTGTGATGTTTAACCTCGTTTCTAATGGTGAATTATATCTAGTAGATAAAGATAGATTAGTGACCTGGGTCGAAATAGAAGGATCTACAAATTGTAGAAAGCGATCAGTGAATTTATCATCTTTTTCAACACTTACAATTGTCCCACTAAGAGAATGATTCCATAAAAGGTTAAAACGATAATTTAGATTAACCATTATGTTGTTAGTATGTGTCTTTTCTCTATTATCTGTAAATGTTGTATCGGTTAATTGTACAATCTCATCTATTCCGTTATCCCTAGAGATTGAACGATAATTGAAATTCACTGTGGGAAGATTAGGCCCAGGTACAGCATTAAGACCAAAAGAAAGAGTCTTCTGAGTTTTTATATTTTCCACTGTTGTTAGTATGTCATCATCTTGATGCTTATAACCAATATTCAGCATGAGTCTATTACTAAATAATTTGAATTTATCAGTTACAGACCATTCACGTTTATTCTTAACAATGTATGGGTTTGCTAACGAATTGAATTCTGGGCCAACCTGACTATATTCGATAGCCAGGTAATTACCATAGAAATTAGTGATCGCCCTTGTTCGATAGGCAAGGGAAGGCATAGAAAAAATTGCATCCATAAGGTCTACTGTGCTGCTATCACCAAAAGCATTTATATCAATTGGTACAAGTGGAGCTAAGTTTGAATTTATGATGAGATATTGCTCA
>CACEUX010000047.1 GCA_902562835.1 uncultured Fidelibacterota bacterium | reverse complement strand
TGCTCTTCGAAGCCTCCTTATTAATTCCTCTGTTTTACCAGAAAACATACTACCGCAGACAACTTCAATCCAGCCTGAATTAAGGGGAGTTAGGGTCATTTTTAGAATTGATCTTTGTATTTATTTTATCTACCACATCGCTTAAAAGATATTTCCCTTTAACTATAAGATCTGCATTATTCTTAGAAGGTTCAACAAATTTTTTATGCATTGGTTCAACAGTAGATTGATATTGTGTTCTCACGGCTTTTTTTGTCCTGCCACGTTCTTTTATATCTCGATCGACCCTCCTCTTAAAACGAATATCTTCTGAAACATCAATAAAGACTCCTATTGTGTATAATTTACAAAGCTGTATATAATACAATACAAAAATTCCTTCTACTATAATTATTGATGAGTATGGAATATGTGTGGTAGTTATAGACCTTTTATGTCCCGAAAAATCATATGTTGGCATTTCAATAGCCTTACCATTGATAAGTTGTTCTAATTGGGAGCTAAATAGACCAATGTCAATAGAATCTGGGTGATCAAAGTTTTGTTTTATACGTTCTTCATAAGGCATATATGATAAATCTTTATAGTAGGAATCTTGATTGATAACAGCAATATTTTTTTCTGAATATATTTCTACTAGTTTGTTAGCGAGGTATGTTTTTCCTGCTCCCGTCCCCCCACCAATACCTATAATGACGGGTCTCATTTCAAGGATCTATCATCAAATGCATCAGGCAGGATCTCAGACGAAAGAACAGTTTTTAAATAACCATTATTATTACATATGTATATAGGTATTTCTTTACATAGATCCCATATTACTTGTCTGCAAGCGCCGCAAGGCATCCCGCCGTTTTCTGTTGCAACTGCAAGCGCAATAAATGATTTATACCCTTCAGAAATTGCCCTAAATAATGCGGTCCGTTCTGCGCAGCAAGTAAGACCATAGCTAGATGATTCAACATTACACCCACCGATTATATCCCCTGACCTCGACAGAACTGCAGCTCCAACAGTATAATCTGAATATGGTGCATGGGATCTGTCACGCATTTCAATAGCTTTCTCTATCAGCTTTTTATTCATACTCTTTTAATTTGTAAAGTTTGAAAATATTTTAACGAACTTATTCCAGCTATAAACCCACCAATATGTGCAAACCAAGCAATCCCACCTGTCGTATTTAGACCCAAGCTACCAAGCCCTCCTGATAATTGCATTAAAAACCAAAGGCCTAGTACAATCTGTGCAGGCACAACAATTGTTGTAATAAAAATAAAGATAATGGCTAATACGTGAACTTTAGCCTTGGGGAATTTGATCATGTAAGCCGCTAGTATTCCTGCAATTGCTCCGCTAGCACCTACCATAGGCGTTGTCGACTGTGGCTCTATCAAGAATTGTGCTATGGCAGCTCCAAAACCGCAAAAGAGATAAAATAATAAAAATCGTAGATGCCCAAGAATGCTTTCTACATTATCACCAAATATATAGAGAAACCACATATTGCCAATTATATGCATAAGCCCACCATGCATAAACATTGATGTAAAAATAGTAAAAGCTCTGAATTCAAAAGGAATAAAAGCAAAAGACCTAATTAGTTGTTCATTCCCATAGATAAAGAATTGCCCAAGGAATACCAGAATATTTAACCCTATGATTCCATAGGTTACGAAAGGGAATAGCACCCTTGGGTTATCATCTTTATAAGGGAAAAACACTAATAAACTGAAAAATAAATTGTTTCAGAAGATTCATTGCCCATTCGATCACGTACTTCAAAATCGATTTTATGTGATCCTTCCTGAAGAGGTTGGTCGAAATTATAAGAAACAATTTTTTTGATAGGTTGATATGCTGGATAAAGAGGTGAATCGTTAAGAACTAATTTAAAGGAAGCTTCTTCTTCCTCTATCCCAGATAAAAGATCCTCAACTTGAATAGTGATCTTATTTACATCTTTTAATTGATATCGACCGCCATTGCCTGGGAATGTTTTTCTTATTTTTGGCGAATCAAGATCCTGAATAACTGTTACTGCATCAATCCAATCTAGTTCCGCTGTCAAAATTTGTTTACGACGATTATTGTCTGTTTCTGCGTATGCCCACTTTTCAGATTTTGGGTCATAGTAATATATACCCAAATTAGAATGTTCAACTAAATCGCGACTATAACGTATTCCAACTTCGAATTTTCCTTTTAATGCCAGATCATATGGTTGTAGTTGATACACAGGTGATAAATGGTAACCCTCTGTGATTTTAGGATGTTCTTTTACCAGCTCAATCCAGATAACATTATTTTGGAAAAAAGTTCCAGGCATTGTTTTTACTGAACAGCTTCTATCATTGGAAAATGCGAAATTTTCCTGTCCAGGCCCTACAGATTGAAGTATATAATGGAATCGTGTTTCTCTAGAAAGGTCTTCATGTGTTAATTCTACATCTACATATTTCATATTATTTACTACCTGATGAGAGAGCTTCTCTGTAAGATATGTATTTGGCCTTATTTGTGTCATAGGATAAGAAGTGAATGTATTATCATTTGCCAATCTAACGGTTACCCTTGCTCGTACGTAGTGGTCTAGGTTCACTTGAAAGAAAAAGCCTCTTTCCGTATTTGATATTTTCAGTTTTGGATGTACATCAACAATGCTAACCTTATTGTTAAGGTCTTCCCAGTGAAATGGGTTGACCATCCCACCCAATTGATTGATGCCAATTATTTGTAGGATTCTATCCTTTATTGAATTTGTTGCTATTGTAATGTGTAGGTCTTTCTTTACTTTTTCAGAATGTATTAATTCAATTTTTTGGTCTGCAAATCCATATGGCGTAAAATTATAGACCACCGCATCTCGAATGGCTAGCCCTCCTCTTTTTGGAGATAGAGCAAGTGTGACAACTTTATTATCTCTAAATATTTCCTTTGCCTCTAGTGTCATTGGGAATGTCCCTGAAACTGTACCTTTTACAATGGTCTTGTTTCCATGAGCATCAAAAATGTGAATTTCTACAGAATGAAAACCAGGCGCGAGTCCTAAAATGCCTGATAGGTCAGTGGCATGTATGGATGTTTTTCGGTGTTCTTCCAATCGATACAGCTTTTGAAACTCGCCTAGATTTTGTCTTTTAAGATCATATTGAATAATGGTTTTGGCAAGCTTCGCTTGGCTAAATGGAATCTTCGAATAGTCAATTTCAAACTCTAATTGTCCATCAACAATCAGTTCTGCCCTGTGAAATTGATAAATATTTCTTGTGCCTTCCCGCTTATCTACGGCTTTTATAGCAAACCCAAATTCCCCAAAGACGCTTAACGTATCTGCAAAATGATAGATGCCATTTTTATCGCGAAACAAAGGGATGGTCTGTGTTAATGGACTTGCATTGATGAGAGCATTGTGGGAGATAGGTATCAATGCCAATTCTTTTGGAATAGGCATTATGTTATCTTCTAGGTCGAATGCAAATATTAGTGGATTAAGAGGAACGCTTTTACTATTTCTATATTCAAAGTGTATATGAGGCGCAAAAGAATTTCCTGTGTTGCCAGAGAACCCGATCAGGTCTCCCTTTTTTACTTGGAATTCTCGCGCAGAGAATTGAGTGTCTACATTGTAACTAAGTCGCTTTGCTTGTTGAAGTCGCCATACCCTTTCCATAACTGGAGTGAAGGATTCTAAATGTCCATAGACAACCTCGTGTCCTGAATTCGTACGCTGATAGATTGCTTTCCCGTAACCACTGTAATTAGATCTTATACGACTTATGTAGCCATCTTCTACTGCTAGGACTTCTAAGCCGATCTTCCCATTGGTCTTGATATCTAGGCCCATATGAAAATGATCGCCTCTAATTTCACCAAAAGTGGAAGAGAAGAATTTGCCTACGGTGGTAGGCCATAAAACATCCTGGGGGAATACCGATCCCAGTGAAAAAATAAAAAATGATATTAAGTGATGTTTCATTAAGGGTTTATTATGGGACAATTTATTCCTGATAGAAGGGCGTTATCAATGAGGGATTTGTTTCCTGATAATACTTACAGTAAACTCTACAAAATTATTTGATAAATAACACAAGGAATAAAAATGAAGAAATTGTTAGTGGTTTCTACCTTTATGGTCTTACATAGTTTCGCATTCGCACTTGCAGGATTTGGATTTCAAGGCGGAACAGACATGACTAAACTTGGTGCATCTTCGCATACTGATGGCTCCGTCACTGTTAACTCTTTTGAAATGGAATCTAACCCAACCAATTTTGGAGGTTATGCTTTCGTTGATCTTTTTGGTTATGCACTTGAAGGTGAAGTTGATCTTGGTGTTGGTTTTTATAACTTTGAATTTGCAAATCAAGTAATACCTGATCCAGACCCTATTGAGTTTGGATGGGCAAGAGCTTCATACGCTGTTACTTTGAAAAAAAACCTTATGGACATATCTATTCCATTTTTAGCTGAAGCTGCTTTGAATGCGGGTGCAGGTTTTGGAGCTCATGTTTCTACTCCAAGAGCAAATGTTGGAATGGTAAAAGCATTACTAGGTGAAAACCTAACAAATGTCAATGCTGATGCTGAAGACCTGGAAGGGCAATTAATTGATTATTTTGAAGACAACATGATTGAGGCGAGCGGCGTACATTTACAAGCAGGTTTAAGATTTAAACTCCTTACCTTTGACACTCATGCAAATCTTCGTTACACAATGGCAGAGAATGTTTATGATGGTTCTAATGGATTTATGCAGTTTATTATAAAAGTTGGTTTTGCTCTATAGCTAAAAACTTAATCTGTAATAAAAAAGGGGCAATTTATTGCCCCTTTTTTATTACAATTCATTGGTCATACAGTGAACTGAACCACCACTTAATTGAAATTGACTTGTCGAGGTTATGATCCGATCAATGCCCATATCCATTAGTTTTTCATCTATACTGGGATCAGTAAAATGGTTTGGCCTAATCAGCACTCCTGGTAGTGGAAGCGCGTTGGCTGCAAAACTTCCAATCATTTTTCCTGTACCAATAGCATCATCTGGCGGTATGACAAATACAGGAATATTTTTTTCATCTGCAAATTGATATAATCTCTTTTTTGAACCATTTGATAAAATTGATGTACAGACGATAAGAGCGGTTATCCTTCCATCATTATCAAGAACAGGAGTAAAAAATGTATCTAAATGATAGCCTTTTCCTTTTAATATAATCATTTCTTTTACATTTAATGCTTCTGCTACATGGTCCGCACCTAGCCTTGTGTTTCTTTGTAAGCCGCTGAAGAGCACATTATCCTTTGCGCAGAAGTAGAATTCTCCACCATCGGCTCTTATGCCTTTTTGATCAGGCAACTCAATAATATCCATGCCTATCGATTCTAGATATGTTTTTACTACTTTATTTTCTTTTCTTCTAAAAGGTTCTCCCGCTCTTAAAATAACAGCTGTGCCACTTTGGTCTGATATAAATGGATCTCTAATAAATATAAAATCATGCCTAGGTTCATCTTGGTCTAATTCATCAGGGAAATCAAATTCAAGAATTTTAATTCCAGTACTTTTTATTGCAGATATTAATTCTTTTCTTTCATTTTCAACTATGTTGAGATTTGGAATGGCGCCTTCAATCATAGCAGGGTTATCATCATATTTAGGTATGCCACTTTGCCACCAACCAGATTTTGGTAATTTGGAGAGTGCTATTTTCATTTATTTTTCTGCGACCACCTCTATCATTAGCGGAGCCCAAAGTGTCGCATAGGGTATCCTCTCTAGACTCTCTAAATCATTAAATGCATTTTCCATATCTTGTTCAGTCAGGTACCCCATTTTTATCAATCTTGGAAAGTAGCTCTCATAGAATGTTCTAGGCCATTTCCACACGGTTGAATTTGGAGTCGCTAGTTTCGGCATTAATCGAGCATTTATAATTTTCATCCCCAATTCATCAAACCACTGGTGGAGATGTTTTCCCACATCTATTTCAGATTCTGATTCCTTAAAGCTCTTGAGTGCAGCACTAATTGCTTTTTTAAGATAAGGCTTTTCTGGTTGGGTCCTGTGGCTAGTCCAATAATAATATTCCTGTATTACTATTTTACTGCCAGGTCTAAGATATGTTTTTATTTTTTCTAATATTTCTTTAGGATTTGGAACCCAGGCTAAAGCCCACCTACAGTAAATCCCATCTAGAGACTCATCTTCTAAACTCAACTCATCAAAGGTCGATAATATTGGTTTAATGGGTAGAACTTTTTGGTCTTTTATATGTTCTAGGTATCTAATAAACTCATCAGACCGATCAACGCACATGATTTCACCAGTATTGCCAACAATGCTGGCTAACTCCACAGAACAATAGCCAGGTCCACAACCTAGATCCAGTATGTTGTCACCTGCTTTAAAATCAGCAAGCTTCCATCCCCTCTTAGCTTCAGACTGCCATACTTTATGTTGAATCTCTAACCTGCGAAGTTCTTCTTGGTCTGTACCTAATATGTAAGCGTCATTCTCTTCCATAAAATAACTTGATAACTATTTATAATCTAACTCAATTGCAACTCGAACGACCCCTGGCTCAAAGTAGATAATAGATTTTTTAATATTCATATCTATTTTAATCCTTCCTTTTCTTGTTTTTAATTTGAAGCTTTCAGCTTTAGGTCTGGGGCCTTGGAATTTTAGACCTTGTTGATATAGTGAGCTGATATCAATTTTGCCAAGAGCTCCTTCCTTACGTTCCATTTTTACAATGGGGTTCTCGATCATTAATTGAATAATGTTTTTATCAAAGTTGTATTCCACATACATATTTTTTGTCACGCTCTTTTTATATTGGTCTTTCCTTTTTGATAGGAAACTGTTGCAAAAAATTCGGCTGAGCCCTCTTGAAATTTTACATGGGGATTATTTATTGACCATAAAGCCTGTTCATTATTTTTCCCTTTAGGAATTTGATGGTCGCCTATTAAGCCTAGATAATCATTTACTAAATTCTCTGAGATTGATACTGATATTTCGCCCGCGATCAAAAATGATGTAAAAGAAAAGATAATAAATAAATTACTTTTATTCATGAGGACTCCTGTTCACCTAGAAACTTAATGATATTGCCTTTTATATCTTTTATTGTATCTCTAAAATTATCCAAATGAGATGGGTCTGTATCCCAGCCCTGAAAAGGGTCGTCTATGCTCCAGTGGAGCCTTTTTGCATCCCCTGGGAATACAGGGCATACTTTATTTGCCTCATCACATACTGTGATCACAATATCAATGTGCTTATCTAGATATTGACTTATACTGTCTGAAGTGTGATCAGATATATCTATGCTTAGTTCTTTCATTACGGTTATAGCATTTGGATGTACTTTGCTAGGAGCACTCCCAGCACTATAGACCTCAAATTGAGCTGGTGCAAGATGTCTGAGTAGGCCCTCAGCAATTTGTGAACGGCAGCTATTACCGGTACATACAAAAAGTACTTTTTGTCTTTTTTCCATAGCGTAAAATTGCAAATTATATATTATTCTGCAATAATACATTCGTACATATTTTCATACATAATTCTAATGAACTATCAGAATAAAGGAAATCTTAGATACCTTAAGGCGAACTTATCGCCTAAACAATTTCGACTTGTACGCATTGCGCCCTATATCCTTGCTTTACTTGTATTAGGTAATTTTATTTACAAAAACTTGCAATATAAGGCAAATAAACCTATTCTTGAAAAATATGATAATAGCCACGGTATCATTTAATATTATTACAAAGAAACCAACGAACTATTCACTGGAAAAGCTAGTTGGATACTCAAGTTTAATAACCGAAGGTTTGAAGGATCATATAAAGACGGTCAATTGCATGGTATGTCTAAAATATGGCATGAAAATGGAAACCTTGCAGAAGAAACTACCTATGAGAAAGGAGTATTTATTTCTAAAACATTATGGGATGAGAAATAATTATTGATGAAAAATAAAAGATCTAAGCCCTTTATTGGCCTTGCTGGGAATATTGGTGTAGGAAAAACAACATTTACAAAAATCATGTCAGAAAGATGTGGCTGGAAGCCTTTTTATGAATCTGTTTCAGATAACCCTTATTTAAGTGATTTTTATAAGGATATGAAAAGATGGAGCTTTAACCTACAGGTATACTTTCTGCATAAAAGATTTGAGACGCATAAAATAATGAACAATCTAGATCATGGTGCTATTCAAGATAGAACGATATATGAGGATGCGGAGATCTTCGCTAAAAACTTACACGAATTAGGGAACATATCTGGACGCGATTATCAAAACTATAGCGGCCTTTTTTCTGTGATGGTCTCATACCTTAAAACACCAGACCTTATAGTGTACCTCAGAGCCTCCACTGATACTTTATTAAATCGTATAGAAAAACGCGGTCGGGATTATGAAGGTTCTATATCTCCAGAATATCTTCATAGTCTAAATATTTCCTATGATCAATGGATCAATTCAGCAAAAGACTATCCTGTTCTAATAATCGAAACCGATGATTTAAATATTTTTGATGATTTAAAACAGGTTAAAGAAATTCAAAAAATGATTCTGGACAGGATATAAGATATTTCTTTCCTAAATTTTAGTATGTCAAATCCTTCTGATAAGTTGAAAACATATAATCTTTCTAATCCCATGGAAACATTTCCTGGCCTTACAATAGAAGATCTTAATAGATACCTCCCAGCAATTCGTACTGTAGAGGATATATCGATGACTAAAGACAATATGCAGGAAGGCATGTTTTTGACAAAGTGTATTGACGGGCTGAAAGAGTTACCGGATGAATCGATCGACCTTATTATTGCCAATCCACCAAAAGATTATTGGGACACTACGATGGACATAGGTAAGGGTAATACTTTACAAGAATATTATCAGTGGAATCAGTTATGGCTTGCAGAATCACGCCGTGTTTTAAATAAAACAGGAGCAATTTATATTTTATGTCCATGGGAATATTCAGGCATGTACCAAGGCTTACTGAGCAATATATTTATTATTCAAACAAGAATTACTTGGAGGAATCAATCTCACCTGCAGCAACATAAAACCTGGAAGAATGAAACATCTGATATTTGGTTTGCAACCAAAACG
>CACEUX010000046.1 GCA_902562835.1 uncultured Fidelibacterota bacterium | reverse complement strand
CTTACATAAAATGACTTTGATTTGCTCTATTAATGATAAAAAGACTAAAGTAAGAAGGAGATCTTATAAATGTTTATGATCAGAACTGGAGGAAACGTTTAAATGAAGTTGATTCCTCTATCAAATGCCAGATTTAAAAGTGTTTTTTCTATACTCTTAATTAATGTGGCACTTTATTCTCAGGAAGGATTTATAAAAGGTACTGTCCTTTCAGAAATATCAGAGCCATTGGCAGGAGCAAATATATCTTTAGCAGAAACCACTATGGGCGCTATGACCGATATGCAGGGTGAATTTTTGATCAAAGAACTCTCCCCAGGTTCATATAATCTGAATATCAGTTACATAGGATATAAAAATGTATCACAAACCTATGTTATCATGGAAGAAAGCGATGATGGTAGCCAAAACTATTTAGATAAATTAGGACTTGGTGAGCAAGTGCTCGAAGAAGATATAGTTTATGGTGCTTTTCATTCCGGTCTTGTTTTTAAATTAGAACCAGATGCAGTAGCCTTACGCCAGGTTGACGTTACAGCTCATGAACTTGAAAAAAGTATCTCCGACATATCGAAACAAACCATTTTTGGTCCATCGAAAATAAGAGAATCATATATGACAGTTGGTGCAAGTGTAGATGCAGTAAGTATCAAAGACATCAAGATGTCACCTGCACTTAATTTTTATGAAGGTCTGGATGATATAAAAGAGGTTGAGACAAAGCAACTTTCAGCCATCTATACTGCTTTAATTGTAAGAGGCACAGGAGTTACTGACGCCAGGGATTATTCACAACTAATAGATGGCATGCAGGCAACTAATCTAAACTATGGTAATAATTTTGGTAACATTACAGGACTTTCCGAGATAGATGTTGCAAACATAGAACTAGTTCATGGTGCTGCTTCTGTGATGTATGGACCCTACTCGACCTCAGGATTGGTATTAATCGGATCTAAGACCCCTTGGTTCTATCAAGGGTTGAGTTACCAACTCAAAACAGGTTTCAACCATAAAACAGACATAGCGACGACTCCCTTTAGCCATGCTGCTGTAAGGTATGCGAAAGCATATGATAAATTTGCATTTAAATTTGTCTATTCAGACAAACGTGCGACAGAGTGGGAAGAGCCTGGTGATACCTCATTCATATCAATGAATTTTGATTCATTAAGTTTATTTGATAGGAAATTTGTTCATGGCGATGATACTCCTTTAAATGCAGCTTCAATTGGAGAGTTCACTGATACATTATATGGACCGATCGCTAGAACTGGTTATTGGGACATGGATATTGTAGAAGCCTCTGTCTATAATACTAAAATGAATGGTTCACTTAATTACAAGCTAACAGATGACATGGATATTTCATATGACATGAAAGGGGGTTGGGGATCATTTACTAATGTGGGTATCGGTAAATTTTGGAATAATAATAGTGGTGGGATCAACCACGGTCTAACGCTAACAGGGCCAAATCTACTTTTTAGAGCTTATACATACAATGAAGGTCAAAATCCATTCAATGATTCAGATGAAGATATTCAATGGGACGTAAGGACAATAGCTATTGAACTTCAAAACTATTCAAAGCCTGATGATGTATGGCTTGCAGACTATAAAGCTGCATTTGATGGATTCATTAATGGTATTGCACAAGGTAGCCATACTTTATCTCGAGAATTTGCTGATAGCGAAGAATCAATAGATACCTCAGCTAGTTATAGGGCTCGTTTAGCGCCTGGAACAGAAGAATTCAATACAGTCTATGATTCCCTTATCCGTAGAGATAAAGAGAGATCGCCAACGCGTTTATCAGATAATGGATTTTATAATCTTGAATTTATTTATGATCTAACTGACCGTGTAAAAATTGGTGGGTTTCAGATCGGTGGAAATTTTAGACAATATGAAATTGGGTTTCATAATGGTATTATGAGTAATTCGCCTGAATTAAACGCAGAACATGGCCCACTGAACCCATGGGAATATGCAATTTTTATGCAAGGAACCAAGTGGTTTTTTGATGAAAGATTGAAATTGCAAGGTGCACTAAGATTTGATGATAGTGATAGTTATGGTTCAAACCTCTCTCCAAGTTTCTCCTCAGTTTTAAAGGCAAAAGAGAATCACTATCTTAGATTCTCATTTCAAAAAGCAACCCTAAATCCGCCTCTTTTTTGGAGTTATCTATATATTCCCCAACAAGGTTATCTAGCAATTGGTGGAGGTAAAGGAAACCTAGAAAGACTCGGACTTGAGCATTTACATGAAAGAGCTGTCGATATTGATTGGCTAACAGGGGATACCACACACGTATCGATTCCACACCCAACGGGGGAAAAATTATCTGCCTATGAAGTAGGTTACAAAGCGTTAGTTAAGAATAATTTATTCTTTGATATTAACTACTATTATAATCACACCAAAAATCTAAGGGATGATGACTTTATAGTAAGTGACCCAGATTCGGTTCAATATATAGATATACCAGGGGTATATACAGGTTGGAGTCCCGGGCAAATTTATTATATCTTTTCATCCAATGAAGATCATGAAGAAAAGATACATGGACTATCAGTTGGTTTAGCTTACAATTTTGATAATGGTCTAATTTTATCAGCGAATTATAATTTCGTTGATGAAGTTGGAGAGAACATTTCGTATACTCCAAATCGAATACCTGGTGCTAATGTAGGTACAGGTAGACCAAAGAATAGGTTAAAATTATCAATTAATCATCCACGAGCATTTAACAACAATATAGGCTACGCATTAACAGCAAGATATACAGAAAAGTACTGGTATGATAATTTAATTTGGTATGGCATTGGTGAATTGGGCGGCAATCTTAATGTTGATACTCAAGTTTCTTACATCTTATCCGAATATAATGTCCTATTAAAAATGGGAATAAATAATCTACTGGGTGATTATTACAATACATCAGTTCTAACTCCAAAAATAGGTTCTACAGTATATCTTTCTCTTGAATATGATGGTCTTATCAAATAAACACTAAAATATGAAAAAATACTTATTATTTGCTTTTTTATTTTCCCCGGCATTTGCTGAAGAATATTCAATAGTCTCAGGAGGAACCGACAGAACGTTTAATGCATATTTCCCCTCAGACACGACAGAGCAAATACCGGTGGTCATTATTATGCATGGTCTTGGGGGGTCAAGTGCTGATATGGAAGGACTTATAGATTACTTTATTGACTCAGGCGCTGTACCCATATTCCCGCAGGCATACTTTTATGAAAATCTACCTGAGATCGGTTCTACAAATGTTTGGAACTTTGGAGCCTTACCGGAGCTTTATAGTGATGTTCAATTTATAGAAGATCTCATTGATCATATGGTATTAAATCATTCATTTATTGATACAAATAGGGTATACGCTACCGGTTATTCAGCTGGTGGTTTTATGTCCTACAGATTAGCATGTGACCTTGCTAATAAGATAACTGCTGTTGCTTCTGTTGGTGGAAATTTTTATAAGATCGATGATGGTTCCGATTGCCTTGACCAGGGACGTGAGATCCCTATTATGCATATACATGGTAATTACGATCCAATAGTTACTTACTATATAGGCGGTCCTTCGGTCTTTGGACAGGATGTTCCTAATGATGAGACTTTAACCATTTCAGAATCAATTGATTTTTGGACTGAATATAATGACCTTACCATAGAGACGATCGATACCTTAATGTCAGGTGGTTGGAATTGGTGGTATAATGTGTGGCTCCCATCAAATTCAATAAAGTTTACTTATAGTAGTGAGCATTCAACTACTCAGTTTTCACATATATTAGCTGAGGGGGGTGGTCATCATTGGTTTCTTGATGCTTGGGGCTGGGGCTTTGACTCCCACGTCGAGATCTATAACTTTTTTATGCAATATCAATTATCAGATTTCTTTTTTATTGCTCCACCTGTGAACTTTACCATAAACGATCATGAGACCTATACTGTGCTTCATTGGGATCCAGTTTCAAGTGATGACTTCCAATATTATTTACTGGAGAGATCTACAGATCCGGAATTCTCAACTAACCTTATCACTAATTATATGCTATCAAATGAATATGAAGACCATGATATGGAATTCGATACAGAATATTTCTACAGAGTGTCATATAATGATGGTGGAGAATGGAGCGAGCATAGTGAGGTTATTTCTATTACTTTGGAGTGGATGGACATTAGTAACTCTGGAGGACTGCCAACTCATTATAGACTCCATCAGAACTATCCAAATCCATTCAACCCAACAACCACTCTAAGCTATGAACTACCTAAAGATGCATTTGTAAATATAGCTATATATGATATGATGGGAAAAAAGATAAAAACTCTAGTAAACGGCTTACAAACCATAGGATATAAAACAATTAAATGGGATGCTACTAATGAAAAAGACCATCCAGTTTCAGCCGGATTATATCTTTACACGATTCACGCAGACGATTTCAGTTATACTAGAAAGATGGTGGTCTTAAAATAAGCTTCTAAGCAGACATTAGAGCTGGTTTTTATACACATTTGCTAAATCTTTTATCATAGACAAGTGCCATGGCATTCCAATCAAATTGTTTTGCGACCGATCTGGTCCTAGCCCTTTTTAGCACGTTTTGATCACTGATCAACCGAACTATCTTTTCGTAAAGGTCCTTTTCATCCTCGTATATATGGCCTGAGTGATTATCAATAGGTATCAATTCAGGATAAGTAAGCCGGCGTGGTAGAATAGGCCAGGTGTTACAATAAATAGCTTCCATAACACTGGCCCCAAAAAACTCCTGATTTGATGTTACAGGCAAGATATCAGCCTTCCACAGCCATTCTGCGTATTCACTAAAGGATTGTGAATAACCCCAATGGCATATATTGTCTTTAAAAATTTCTTTAGCCTTATCAAAGATTGAGGGTGACTGACTAAAATTCTCTCCTAGAACAACCAATCCAAAATCAATTCCATCATCTTTAATCTTTTTTAGCATAGCAAAAAATAGTTCAGGGTTCTTATCATACTCCCAGCGATGATTCCATAAAATTAAGGGCCTCCCAGTTTTGTCAACTTTATACTGATCAAAACGTTCTAGTTCCATACCGAGGTACAGCACTTCAGACCTACTTCGAATCATATTAATTGAATCTAATTCTTGGTGGTCAGGAAATTGTTTTAAAAAGGGGTGTAGCTCATCAATAAAAGAATTCATATGAAATTTGGAATTAAAAAATATTTTATCTGCTACTAGGGCAGAGGAGTAGTTGATAAATCCATAGTGAGTATCTCTTTTATTTTGTATATCCCTGTCCACAGGCGACCATGGATATGTTAGCTGGTTCTCATGGAAATAGATGGCTGTTGGTATCTTGCATGATCTATTCTTAGTGAGGGATAAAAAAGTTGTAAGGTCTAACATATCAGTGGCAATTATAAGATCTGGGGTCCAGGCCATTTCATTAAATTGGTTTGCAAGTGTTACTGCGCCGCCATGCATTCTCCATTTCCAAAACTGACCTTTCATAGAAAGTATTCTTATTTCATGCTGACTGTGTTTTTGATATCCGTCTGCCCATTGTTTATGGGAACCGGTATAATAGGGTTCAATGATCAATATTTTCATATGACAAAAATAAGAGGAATAGGTTTTATTGTGCCCGAGACTGGAGTCGAACCAGCACGTCTTTAGGGACACACGGACCTGAACCGTGCGCGTCTACCAATTCCGCCACCCGGGCATTAGTTAATGCACTTGGCTCAGAATTTTACTTAATAAATCTTATATCTTGAAATGGTTTACTGCTTACAACAATGGTAGTAGAACCTTATTTGATATATAGCATTTTTCGAACTTGTTTTAGTTCTCCGAAATCAACCATGTAAAAGTACATACCTGCTGAAACAGATTCGCCTAGATTGTTTGTAGCATCCCATTTCATTGACCTATATCCTGAGCTTTGATACTCGGAAACTAGATCTCTTACAAGTCTACCCATCATATCATAGATCACTATACTCACGGATCCAGCTTTGGGCAGGTTATAAGATATTGTTGTCACTGGATTGAATGGATTTGGAAAATTTTGATATACCTTATAAATATTGGCTATAGGTGCATCTTCGTCCAGACCTAATGAGCCCAGTAGGATAGAAGTTGTATTTGATTGCTCTGTCCAATAGCCTACATATGCTGATACTCTATAAAAATACTCATGGTTCCACTGCACATCTCCATCTGTGTAAGTAATATCTGTCGCAAAGTTTTCAGCATCAATACTTGAAAATAATGAATCTGAAGAGCGTTGAATTCGATAGTACTGTAGATCCTCACTTTGAACAGGATTCCATGTAAGTATGACTGATGAGTCCTGTTCATCCACAAAACTATTTAGAAGCTCTGGAGCACCGACCATCCATTCAATTGCACCTAGATCCGGTGCAGCACCATTAAAGTCAAAATAGTCCTGAATACCATCCCCATTCATATCTAATGTACCTGCATCAATGCATGGTGATCCTGTCTGTAGTCTAAAATCATAGGAATCAACGTCGACAAAAAGAGGATCAGTTTCGTAACTATTGTTATCACCACTCCAAAATTCCTCGGTTAGGGAATAATTAATGTCAAATCCAGTACCCGGTGTGCCATCATGGATCGAGTTTGGAAAATTATCATAAAAAATGGTGTTTAGAATATTAGCAGTAGTTTGAGCATGTAAGCCTAGACCACCACCTTGCCATGAGGTTGTACCATTGTCATCATTTGCTTCATTCATAGCAAAAGTTGAATTATAAAGATCTAGGTCTGCATTCCAGGTAAAAAAACCACCGCCACCATATTTGGCCCAGTTATTGACAAAGAGTAATCGATTAAAAGTGCCTGGCATATCAACCGTATCTTGACTAGTTTCAGTACCAAAGAAGATACCACCACCGCTGTTCCAATTCGACCTGTTGTCCATTATTACACCATGGTTGAAAATTACATTTTCTGGTCGAAGCAACACTAATCCACCTCCACCGCCAGTGGAAGAATTATTTCGAATTACTATGTTATCAAGCAATACTTCTGAACCATGGTAAAGTGCCATTGCACCGCCTGCACCTGCGGTCGCATTATTGGTTGAGAAGCTTGTATTAGAAATTTCAAGAGTATCTGCAAATTCTTGGTATATGGCACCACCACCAGCATAAGTAGGAAAGTTTGGATCGACATTTTCTTCCCAACCATTTGCGTTATTTTGATAAAAATCAGAATCATGAACTGTTAATCTACCACCTCGAAAGGTTGCGATCGCGCCTCCACGATTAGCACCATTATTGTTGAAATAAACATCATTAACAGAACACGTGCTGAGAGAGTCAATAAAAATCCCCCCACCAGCCCAGCTGCTATTATTATAGATATTCCCTCCGCTTATTTCAAGGTCAGAATTATTACAATTTATTGCTCCACCATATGTCTCACTGGAGTTGAGATAGATCTGGGCATCCTCCAATTTCAGACTTGATTCATAGAGGTTTACAGCTCCGCCATCCGTGGATGAGGTATTATTAGATAGATCTAGGTTCTTTGCTGCTACAACAGAGCTGGCAATGAACAAGCCGCCACCATCAGCGGAATTCCCACGTTTAATTTTAAAATTCTCAATTCGGACCGTATCTGGGGTATTCCTAATAGAAATATTTGGCTCCGTAATTGGAACATTTATCTTTGTATCGGTCATAGACTCACCGATGAGGGATAGTTGTTTGTTATCGATCAGCAAACCACCGGTGTATATACCATCGAGGACCATAACAGTATCCATAGCATCTGCTTCATCGATTCCTTTTTGGATAGTTAGGTAAGGTGCATCGGATGAGCCATCTCCTGAATCATCATCACCTGTTGCTGAAACAAATATTGTTCCACCTATCAGTGGTGTTATTATAAGTGCAGTACTTATAAAATGTAAGATATTGATAGTTTTCATTTTAATTCCTTAGTTCCATGATATTATAATATTATGGAATTAATATTAGGTTAATGTTAGGAGATGGTCTAAGATCTATTTTCTTAACTTTTTATAATAAAAAAAATGCAATATGAATGATGTTGTTAAAATTGTAGTTTATGTTAATCATATATCATGAATAATTCTGTCGTTGCCACCAACCGAAAAGCATTTCATGAATACAATATTCTTGAAACATTTGAAGCAGGTCTGGAATTAAAGGGCAGCGAGGTAAAAAGTATAAGGGAAGGTAAAGCAAGTTTAAAGCAGGCATATATACTAATTCGTAAAGGAGAAGCATGGCTTAGAGGAACACATATTCCAAGCTATAGCCATACGGGGTTTGAAGGACATGAACCGGTAAGAGATCGTAAACTGCTACTCCACAAAAAAGAAATTCAAAAGATCAATTCTAAACTAGCAGAAAAAGGTCTAACTGCAGTTCCTACAAAATTATATTTTAAAGGAGGATTGATCAAGCTTGAGTTTGGCCTTGCGAAAGGTAAAAAATTATATGATAAGCGAGATACAAAAAAGAAACGTGATGTTGAAAGAGATATACAAAGAGCTTTGAAAGCTGAATGAAATTCCCCCCTGTCAATGAGCAGATGGACCTGATTAGGAGAGGTGTTGAAGAAATACTCCCTGAAGAAGATCTTGAAAGAAAACTAGAAAGGTCCCGCACAAATAACGAGCCTCTCATAGCAAAGTTAGGTTGTGACCCAAGCAGACCTGACCTACATATTGGTCACGGGGTGGTGCTAAGAAAATTAAGACATTTCCAAGACCTTGGTCATACTTCTGTGCTGGTAATAGGTGATTTTACAGCAATGATCGGTGACCCCTCTGGTCGTAATAAAACCAGACCACAACTTACTCTTGATGAGGCCAGATCGAATGCGGAGAGCTACGTCGAGCAAGCTAAAGCAATACTTGATATAAATACTCTTGTAATCAAATATAATTCAGATTGGCTTAATCAAATGAATTTTAATGACGTGGTAAATTTAGCGAGCTCATATACAGTAGCAAGAATGCTTGAAAGAGATGATTTTACCAAACGTTTCAAGGCAGAGATACCTATATCTATTCATGAGTTCTTGTATCCTTTGGCACAAGCGCAAGACTCAGTAGAATTAAAAGCAGATGTTGAACTTGGTGGTACAGATCAAAAGTTTAATCTGCTTGTGGGAAGAGATCTGCAAAAGGATAATGACCAAGAGCCACAGTGTATTATTACTACACCACTTCTTGAGGGTACTGATGGCATTGAAAAAATGTCTAAATCATATGGTAATGATATTGGACTTCAAGATAGTCCTGAAGATATGTATGGAAAAATATTATCAATCACCGATGATATGATCCTAAAATGGTTCACGCTTGCAGCAGATTGTGATTATTCAGTTGTAAAAACAGCTTCAGATAAGCTTGATGATCCTAGTGTGAATCCCATGATCGTAAAGCGTGAACTTGCTCGTAATGTCGTACAGATTTTTTACGATAAACACACGGCTGAAAAAGCAGAAGCACATTTCGATACCGTTATTGTGGG
>CACEUX010000045.1 GCA_902562835.1 uncultured Fidelibacterota bacterium | reverse complement strand
TTCGATATTTAATGGTTTGTCGTTCTCTCCCAAAAGTAAACCGATGGATAGCAGCAATGATATATATTTTCCCATAAACAAATATACTCATCATCCAATTAACAAAAAAACCCACTTATGTGGGGCTAAGGACACTAAATACCACTAACTCCTATTGGCAAGGGTAAAACTCCAAATAAACCAAAGTAATGTTTACTATCATCATTTTTCATATTAATAAATTCGTAAGAAGGTAAGAAAAACCAACCACCCCAAAGTTTAAATCTTGGTGTTAGTGGCATATTATCTCCTTGAATAAGTCCAAGACCTATACCAGGTTGAATGATACTTTCTAATACATGGGACTGTAAATCATAGTAGTTGTAGCGATTCCAACTTTTCTTACCTGATTTATCAAATTTTCTAAACCATTTATATCCAATAGTTAATCCAGTAGTGAAAGGTTCTATTAATAAACCTAATGTAACTTGGGCTGAGCGATGAAGGTTTCTCTTGGAATCAATTCCTATTTGAAATCCAGGACTAATATACCATCCTTCCTGTGCAAGAATTTTAGACTTAAAAGTCATAGCGAGAAATATGCAAACCAAAATTCTTTTCTTCATATTTATATCTACCTATCATTCCACAAACAAAAAACCCCACGAATGTGGGGTTTTTTGTAATACATTATTAAAATGGATTAAGGAAACATTAATTCGCAGGAAGAACCATCTTTCGCTGAATCTAATTGGGCTTGGGTCAGTTCCAAATCCTGTAATGAAAACCCTTCGCATCCACTTTCAACCAAAGCAACCATTGCATCCATACTTGCTTGGCATTCTTCAAGAGTTGCTGTTCCATCCATAAAACCAGCCGAAAATGTTTCCATAGATGTTGTATATGTATTAGCTAACCCGACACAATCAACTGCTTCGGCTGCATCATCATCATCTTCACAACCGATGAAGAATAAAAGCGATAGTAATGTTAATAGGGATATTATATCTTTCATTTGTACTCCTTTTATTTCATTACCGAAACATACAACTAATTCCACAAACAAAAAACCCCACATAAGTAGGGTTTTTCGACTGTAGAACTGCGGATAGGGAGGGATTCGAACCCTCGAAGAGGCTATAAACCCCTTACTCACTTAGCAGGTTGAGTCCCCTCTATTAGTAATATTTGACCAGTGTATCTGTAGTGGGAATTAGACACTGTTATAAACAAAAAACCCCACGGATGTGGGGCCAAATATTGATAAAATTTATTTTTCTAAAAAATTGCCAATGCATTTAATGGTGAGCCAGTACCCCCCTCAAGCCTTAAAGGTTGAATAGAAATAAAAAATTCCCATTTATTTACTTCTCTAGCTTTTTTAGATAATTCTTCCAAGTTCAAGTTATCCAAAAGAGGCATGCCCATTGCAACCAAGGTTAACAAATGAATAGGACTTCCCTCTTCTTTAATTAATGGAGGATGTGAGTCATTTGTCCCATCAGAACCTAGAACAGCAATTTCCCTTTCACTTAAAAAAGGAATGATATTATAATGAATGCCTGCTGCTTTTTTTGGAAAATTCCAGTCTCCCTTTATTTCCTTTTCAACCCATCTGCCTGTTCTAATTAATAAAACATCTCCTTTTTCAATTTTTACCTTATATTTTTTTTCAAAACCTATAATATCTTTTAAAGTTACTTTATAGCCAGCATCAACATATTCTTTATTATACAATAAAGGGACATCAATAAGTATACCTTTAGATATAATTCCATTTTTATAATTGTCTATTCCAAGAATGTTGGGGTCAACAAAGCCATTGTACATTTTACCATCTTTAGACAGATGGTTTATACCATCAATATGAGAATGAGTAAACCCATGATATGCAATTTCATAATTGTCCATAATCCAATTATAACCATTATGCTCTTTAAAAATTTGTTTATATGCAAATTTTGAAAGATGGTCATATGATGAATTATTTATTCTGGTTGAATCATCAACCATATTGAAGCCCAGAGATACAGAAATTCCTTTGTTAGGAATTTTTAATGCCGATAAAACTTTTTCATTAGTTATATAATTAATAGTACCTAGCTTATCATCGGGTCCCCATTTATTTTTATTGTTTACTTTAGAATAAATCTCATCAAATTCTAATTTTTCCTTTGAAAATACTTGCCCAAAACCAACCCCAACTAATAAAACGATGAATAGATATTTCTTCATACTCACTTAATCTACAAATAATTGCTCTACAATGTGTTGCCGCCTATAAACAAAAAACCCCACGAATATGGGGCTCAATGTTTTATTATTATTTCACTTCATTCAAATAATCTTTGCTCCAAAACAAAACTTGTGGTCTACTGTGAAAATCATTCCAATCGTTTAAAATTTTCTCCGCTTTTTCCTCACCATACATTTGCTTTAATCCTGGCCAAATTGAATAATTCGCATTTTCTATGTAAGGCCGACAAACAGTAACAAACATCCATGTGGAATCTTCGCTGATTGATTCAGGAACAATCACAGTAATTCCATCTAAGGCTAGCTTATTTAATTTATTCTTTTCTTCAGAAGGATCAGCATATGCCTCGAATGCTGGTAAGATTTTTTTAAAAATTAAATCCTCATAATCTTTTTTCTTTGAATATTTGATAGGATCTAAAATTGTAAAAATTTGTTTCGGATCATTCATGATGGGTCTATTAACAACACCATTAAAAGATGATCCACAGGCAATTAGTAAAATAAAAAAAGAAACCATAAAAATTTTAGCAGTCTTCATTGAACAATCTCCTTTTTAAATTATTTTAATATTTTATTCATATTGAAATCTAATCATCATCCCATAAACAAAAAACCCCACGAATGTGGGGTTTTGCATTAAACCATATTTTTTAATGTTTAATTGGTAAATCTGAATTCCATATATCAGCTTTCATTAGCCAATTGTTTTTTGAAACCTGCTCCCAAAGAACAACATACTTACCTGAATCAGACATTACAATTTCACCTTCATTTTTTACATTTAATGAGTATCTTCCCACTTCAGTTACAAAATCTTCATTACCATACATATTTATTGTTGTAAAAGCCAAATCGGTTACTCCAGCTGATACTTCATCAGAGATTGCTTTTTTAATTGAACTTTTCCCCTTAACCATATCAATATTTGGAGGCATAACTAATGCATCATCGCTATGTAATTCAGCTACACCAGATGCATCGCCATTATTATAAAATTCCATATATTTTTTATTCTGTTTATCAATATGAACACGAGCTTTATTTATATCAAAAGTAGATTTTGACTCACAGGATATAATGAACAGATTAATAAAAATGATTGAAAAAATATTAATTATGAATTTTGACATATTGCTTCCTTATTATTAATTAAATCTACCCATCATCCCATAAACAAAAAATCTTACATAAATGACCAGTGTATTCCCAGTGAATTCAGTCCAATTCAGCACTTTTTACCACTAAATAGACCAATCTTAGACTTAAAGCAAAAAACCCCACGAATGTGGGGTTGATTTTAATTATGTGCCTTTATAGTAGCCATAGATGCATAAGGATGGATTTAAAACAATAATCAACCAAAATGGTGGGGGTGGCCCTGAATATTCTGGCCCCCAATAAGGATGGAAAGTATTAAATAAGGCTATGAATAATAAACATATCATTAAAACGAGTTCACCAACTAGTACTAACCTTGCAGATTCAATGTCTTTAATAAAACTTAAAACTATTAATAATAACCCAATGCCAACACTATGGGCACCAACTACATCTGCTGTACCTTGAACTGCAACTACTGTTTCAGGAGAGGCGCCAGGAGCAACTATATCTGTGGCAAAAATCAACATTCCCCATAGAGCAATACCTAGGACAAGATGCATTGTTCCAACAATTTTAATTATTAAACTAATTTTCATTTTTACATCCTTTCAAATTCAAATAAATATACAAATCATATAACAAACAAAAAACCCCACGAAAGTGGGGCTTTGTAATTATATATTTTTCAATCAATTATTAACAAAATACATATCAATATCGCCTTTCCCTTTAACATTTATTTTACCTCTATAGTCAAATTCATATAAGTGTTTCACTAAATCATAGGTCACTCCAGAAATATTAATTCTATTAGCTTCACTTGAAGATTCCATTCTACTAGCAATATTTACAGTATCACCCCATAAATCATATGTAAATCTATTCTTCCCGACTAGCCCTGCTACTACACTTCCTGAATGAATACCTATTCGCATATCCCATTTAATGCCTTTGTCTCTGTTATTTAGCTTCAAAGCTTTAATCATTTTGAGACCAGTCTCAATACATTTTTCTGCGTGATTATCATCATTGTTAGGCACTCCTGATGCAATCATATATGCATCTCCAATAGTTTTTATTTTTTCAACTCCTTGTTGTTCAATAATTTCATCAAATAAATGAAAAATAAAGTTCAAATCTCCAACTAATTTTTTTGGTGACATTGTTGATGATGCATTAGTGAAGTTCTTGAAATCAGTGAAAAGAATAGAAACTTCATCAAATCCTTTTGGCATTACATTGCCTTTTTCGTTCAATTCTGATGCTATTTCTTTAGGCAGGACATTGAATAAGATTTTATCTGTCCTTTCTTTTGCAGTCCTCAAAGTTTTTACTTTATCTTGAATCAAGTAATCAATCTTATTTTTCTGTCTTGTAATATATATTGGAATAAGTGATAGAACAGTTGCTGCGTATATAAATGGCATTGGTACTCCACTTCCTTCAACATATTTCATAAAAATTAATCCACCAAAGAAAGATAGTACCATAAGTGTAGAAAATATTTTATTGGCTTTGGTCTTATCAAGAAATTCAAATTTCTCAATTTTATAATGATGCTCTTTGTTAAGTTTTTGAATAATTAATGTAATAAACAGACCAAGTAAAAATATAATACTAAACCCTAAGGTATTTGATGTAAAAGTACTAAACTCATTCCAATAATCAGTTTTTTCATATGAGCCAAATCTACTTAATAAATACACTTGATTTGATATCGTATAATTCAAAACTAACAAAGGAACATTCATTAATATTATTTTGTTTAATGAAATATAATCAGTGATTTTTAAGATTTTATTTACAATTGTAAAAGAAATACCAATGTAAAATGCATAAGAAACAATCATTATTATAGAGGTTGAGTAATTAATATCTAATAAAGTGTTACTAAACATATTTACATAATAATCAATGTAGTCAATGGGGAAAGCGCCATCACTAATTGCTGCGATAAGTAAAAATTGCATTAAATTAATAATTAAAAATGAAGATGTGGTAAAAAAGAGGGTTGGAAATAGACTATAAATTGAATTACTGTCTTTGTGCTCTACTTGTTTTAACAAACTGTAAATATTTATCATTATTAAAAAATTATTATAGTAAAGGGTTGTCAATACTGCAGTAGCAAATAGTCCACCCAGGTTTTTAGCACCAGAGCCAAAAGCATATTGAACACTTAATACAATAAAAATAAGAGGAAGGAAAATCGCAAGGATTATTGAGTGCCTATAAATCATCAAACTGTACTTTTGTTTAGCCCACTTTTTATATTTAACACTAAAAAAAGGTAAGCTAGAACCTTTTATACCTAATTGTATAAGGATAGGTAATGAAATTGCAAATGCAAGAGAAGAAGCAGAAATGAAATTGCCCAATATCTCATCATTAATTAGCATTCCATCATCAATTAGCATTATTTGAACAAAAGTTGGTAATACAGTCCATACAAAAATCACTAACGATACAAGAATCTTATTTTTCATTAATTCACCTTTAAATCAAGATTACTATTTATTTTTAAATAAAATTATCCAAATAAATAAATCCATTCAATAAATATACCCATCATCCTAGAAACAAAAAACCCCACGAATGTGGGGCTAATTTTTCCAGTATATAGAGCAATCATCTATTCTAGATAAATATTTTTTTGAGATTAACTCTCTTCTTAATAATGGTACATCATTAAAAGTATGATGCTTTTTGATTATACTATTGACCTCTTTTTCTGAGTATTCTATGCCAAGTTGGAACTTTTCAGATAGATATTTTATAATATATTCCTTGTCCAATCTTTTCTTTGGCCATCTAGTAATTTCCTCAAATTCATTTATTAAATCACTCATATCACAATATACAAATGTACTTGTAAATAAAGCCAGCGACAGGTCCAGTGAATTCAGTCCATTTCGGCCCTGTTTTTAAATAGATAAGAGTATCTAACCCTCAAGTTTTTTACTGGTCGCTTACTCACTTAGCAGCCTAGATCCCCTCTATTAGTAATTGTTAACCAGTGTATCTGTAGTGGGAATTGGACCATATTCCTTATTCATTTGGAACATCGCCATATTGATTTTTATTTATATCACCAGCCTTGGCTAAATAAAATAATAGAATAATTCCAAGTGGTGGTATGATAAATGAGTAAGCCCATTTGCCATTCATATTTATATCGTGTAATCTTCTAACGATAACAGCAAAACTAGGTACTATTGTTAATGGTCGGTAAAAAAAGACAAAGATTCCAACATTTGAATAAAATTTTCCAATTGGTAGATATTCACTAAATGGTAAATCTTCTAGATTTAAGAAATTGTATCCTATTTGCCTATCAATAAGAATCACTAAAAAATAAATAATACACCAATAAAGTAAAAAGTACCAGAATTCTGCTCTACTGGCACGACCATTAAAGTTTGCATAATTTTTTAAACACTTAATAAAGTAATGCATTTCTAAATCTAACTATCATCCCACAAACAAAAAACCCCACGAATGTGGGGCTTGATAAAATATATTTAATCCAAATTAACTTTGTATTTCTAAAGAGAGACATCCTCAAAAGTCACTTTAAATTTAGCCCTTCCCTCAAAGGATGCATCTGTATACAATTCATTACCTGCATCTAATAAAATCTTCTTCGTTTCATTCTTCTTTATCGGAATGGTTTTTATGATTCTACCATCTTTTTGGATTCTTATTGAAAAGCCACTAGTACCAAGGTTTTCAATTATTGAATAACAGTCTTTACTTGAAATTAAGTAGCCTTTATTACTTTTAATGTAATTTGCATATGGATTGATTGCTCCATCTTGCCCAGGACCTTTTCCGAACATTAGGTAACTTTCTAAAGGTTCTAAATCAAACTTATTTAATGATTGTACTTCCTCGTTTAACTCCATTTCAGTATTCTCAAAGAATTCTGTACAGGAAAAGAAGACCATTAAAAGTATAATAAAAAATGAATATCGCATTAACTAAGGTTAGACAAATTATTATATAATGACAAAAAATATTTTACTAGAACCTTATTAATTAAACTATGTTAAAGTATTTCAATCACTGCAAAAGCCAGTGTATTACCAGTGAGTTCAGTCCAATTCAGCCCTTTTTACCACTAAATAGACCAATCTTATACTATAAGCAAAAAACCCCACGAATGTGGAGCTTAAGGAATATAAAATAATTTCTTTTAAAAGTAAAATCTAAAGAAAAGGTTTGAACCTAAATCAATGTGGTTAAAATCGTCGTCGTCTTCAACTGTCATATAGTTTATCAAAATGTCTGCACCCAAACTAAAATTGCTATCAATTAGATATTCGATTCCAAAAGTTGGTGATATTGTCATAATATTTTGACTATCTGATTCTTCATAATCATAATAATCACTATTATACTCTTGCTTAAGTGATAGCTTGCTAAGCCTAATTCCAGCATACCTATTAATTTTTGTATCAGATATTTTGGTGAAATATAATATACCTAAACCTAAGGTGGTGCTTTTTGAAGTTCGAGGACCATCTTTAGTTTGAGATATGCTAAACCCTGGCTCAATGTGTATATTATCTTTTTTTAGAATATAGTATAAACTTGGCTGAGCAATTGAACTAGAAACATTGGTTTGACCAAGTAGTGCAAGAAGATTTTGTTGACTAAAACTCAAGCCAAGTCCTTGAGTTTGAGTTTTGGTAATTATTTGTTTATCCTCTCCCAAGGCAATCTCTATTAGCATAATAATTAATAAATAGTTTCTCATAATAATCTCCTTATCCAAATCTACTAATCACCCCATAATAAAGCCAGTGACAGGTCCAGTGAAATCAGTCCAATAGAGTCCTATTTTTAACTAGATAAGGATATTTCATCCTCAAGGGATTTATTGGTCACTTACTCACTTAGCAGGTTGAATCCCCTCTATTACTTATCTTTGACCAGTGTATCTGTAGCGAAATTGGTGAGAATTAGGCGATAAAAATTCAATCAATTTCTAATTCGTAATAATCTCCATTCTCATCGGAACCTTTTATTAACCCATTTCCAATCCACTTTCCATTAAAGGCTGCTATTTCCCCATCTTCAAATATCAAAATTCCCTCAACATCATCGTTGTTTTTATATGCATTTATTTTCCCAGTAACATATTGACCATCAGACCCATAACCAGAGACATCATACTCATATTCCTTGTAGCCAGTATTGTATTCTACTAGTGCTTTGGTCATAGTTTCAATATATGGCATCATTTCATCAATCATATTTCTATTATTAGAATAATCTTTAATTAACTTAACTTGATTTGACACTCTACTAAACTTTATTGTATGCCAAAACCAACCTGTATTTAATTTCTGCTCGTACTCTACATTTAATTCTTCAAGTCCTATATAATTATTCTTTGAACAAAAGTCGGTATAATATTGAAGAATTGTTTTTATTCTATTTTTCTCTCTTTCTTTATTACTCATTGCAATATTTTCAATAATACGAAATAAGTAGATATCAGGGTCGCTTGGGTCTTCCCTTATCTCCAGTAAAACTGCCCCACCTTCAATTAAATTCTTTTTTTCTCCATAAACATCTTCCATATAAGGGTTCCATAATGTTCCTGCACAATTCCAAAAGAATAAAGTAATAATAAAAGGTGCTAATATTTTATTCATATAATCTCCTTACCTAAATCTACCCATCATCCCATAAACAAAAAACCCCACGAATGTGGGGCTTGATGTTGATAATATTTTATAAGTTTTCAATTATCTATAATTATTTCATCTAATATATTTTTATTAAAAACAAGTAAAATCCTATAATCTGTAATATCTGAGAACTCAATATTATCTCCTTCTTTAACTCCACCTCTTTGAAATCGGAAACCATCTGGAGATAACTTTTGCCTATATCGATAATGATATTCCCAAATTTCCTGAGCATTTTTTTCCATTAATATTTGAACTATTGATTGTCCTTTATAGACTACTTTGTTAGAGGTCATTTTTTCTTTAGAAAAGATTATTAAGGGTTCTCCTAGATATTTTTGAATTCTATTTTTATTATCACCAACTTTGATACCATTCAATAATTCTATATCAATGAATGGGGTATATTTTTGTTGTGAACAGCAAAAAATGAATAATAATGGCAACAGGTATGATAATCTTTTCATCTAAATCTCCTTATCCAAATCTACCTATCATCCCATAAATAAAAACCTGAAAAATGACCAGTGTATTACCAGTGAATTCAGTCCA
>CACEUX010000044.1 GCA_902562835.1 uncultured Fidelibacterota bacterium | reverse complement strand
GCAGGAATTTCTTCAAGGATAGTTTTCCCTGTTTTAAATGATTGTAAAATTTGTTTCATTTTAAATTAGATTATTATTTATAATAGATTGTTTTTCATCTGGATTTGGATAATTGATTAGTACAGCTTTATACTTTCCCTTAAAAACGAATATGCTACCTGCAGCAACTCCTATTATTCCATACTTATTAATTATTTGACCAATGTCATTTAATGACCCAGCGCCTCCTAATACTGTTATAGGAGTAGATATTTCATTTCTAATTTTATTTATTATGTTTGTATCATAACCTTTCATTACACCATCTTGGTCAATGCTGTTTATTATTATTTCACCGCATCCTATTCTTTCAACTTTTCTTGCAAAATCTAAGATATTTAAACCAGTTTTCTTTTTACCATTATGAGTAAATAAAGCATATTCATTCCTTAACTTTTTTTTCTTAACATCTAACACTATAATAACGCTTTGTATACCAACACTTTTACTAATTTCATGAATAAGATTTGGGTTCTCAACAGCGGCTGAACTTAAAGCGATCTTTTCAACTCCAAGCGAAAATATTCGTAAAGCTTGATCGGCAGTTTTTATACCACCTCCATAACATAATGGCATTGAACATTCAGCAGCAAGGTGCTCAATCATTTTGTAATCGGGCTCTATATTTTCAACTGTGGCATCAATATCTAAGACTACTAATTCATCTACTGACTTTTCATTAAATATCCTTACAGCGTTTAGTGGATCACCCACGTACTTAGCCTCTTGAAATTTTACTGTTTTAACTAACCCCTTATTCCTTACTAATAAACAGGGAATTATTCTTGGATTTAACATGTTTTATAATTCTGAAAAATTTTTTAGAAGTGTTAAACCATTTTGATGGCTCTTTTCTGGATGAAACTGAACACCATAAATATTTTCATTATTTACTGCTGATGTAAATGTTATTCCATAATCTGTTGTAGAAATAATATTTTCATCAAAATAATTGTCAAAAAAATACGAATGTACAAAGTAAAATCTTGAATGGTTGTTTAATCCCTTCAATAGAGATGATTTGTGAGGTCTTATAGTATTCCAACCCATATGTGGTAGTTTAGTAATATCCTTGATTTTAGAAGTGTCGAATAAGCGAGTAACACCTTTTATCCAGCCAAGACCTTTTTCATTACCCTCTTCGCTTGAATCAGAAAATATTTGCATGCCTGCACAAACACCAAGAACATTTACTTTATCTTCAACAACCTTTTTTTCAACAATTTCACGCAAACCAGAGATATTAAAACTCTTCATTACGTAATCAAAAGAACCTACTCCCGGAAGTATAATTTTACTAGCACCCTCCACTTGGTCAATGGTTTCAGCGACTACTGCAGGTATATTTAAACGTTTAAATGCATTTATAAATGCATTTATATTTCCACAGCCATAGTTTATTATCGCAATCACCTTTTCCCTCCTTTTTCAACGCCAATATACTTAAGAAATTTTGCACCCAGATAGTAGATTAAATCTTGGGATTTGTAATCTTTATAAGTTTTTTTTGGTGCATCCATATATGATTGTAATTCATCGGTACTGATATTGAGCTTATTTGCAACAAACTCAATCTCTTGATTAATTAATGATACATCATATGAGGGTTCTTTTAATTTACTTAATGCATCATCTCTGTTCATTTGTCCGGTAAGAATAAGACTAGAGAACTGAACTTTTCTTGTATCATACCCAAACCTTTCTGGAAGCCAGTAAGACTCATAGAAACGTGTAAACCTAGATTCAAAATGTTTTTGTGGATATTTTTGATAACCAAATTTTTCCACCAACAAATTCATTGACTCCTCTTTTTGATAGTTGCAGTAATCTAGAGGACGAATTAGTTTTATGCCTTTGATATAGGGCAAATAAAATTTATGCCATAAAATATTGGTAATTGGATAAGTCTCTAAAGGTATTGTTCCAAACTTACTATGTACATCTCGGAGCTGAACTGAATCAGATTGGTAATACATCCATTCAATTGGGTTTCTTACACACTCCGTAGAATAGTTTCCACCCGTTAGAATATATTTTATGTTATTTTTTGAAGCGAATTTGTACATGGTTGCAAAAAATGCATGATCCTGAGGAACATCGATATGGGGGACCCCAGATTTAAAATATGCAAGCTGAAGATCTTTCATTTCTTCCCAATTTATGACTTCCGTATATAAATCTAGATCTAAACCATCCACTAACCTCTCTATATTATTGACAGCTATTTGTGAATTCCATCCTGCATCAACATGAAATACAAGAGGACGTAAGCCAAATTCATTAACCATTATATATAAAAGGTAGGAACTATCAATGCCTCCACTCATACCCATGATGCAGTCAAACTCTTGCCCAGCTCCAGCTTTTTTGATTTTTGTAATAATAGCTTTTAATCCTTCATGGTCTTCTTCATTAGGATTCCAATGAGACAATATATCTGAATAATATGTATTACAATGATCACATATACCATTATCATCAAATACGATAGCTGTATCTGTCGTGTCCATGACGCAGTTGGTGCAGATTATTTGCATATTATAATTGAACCTTATAGTCTAACTACAAAGATTAGCCTTGGGTACTCTTCATATTCTTTATTAGCACTACCAAGGTCAATTATTGATTCCTCATGCCAAGCATAAATATTTATTTGCTCCACATTTAATCTGCCCATCAAAATATCGTATATTGCAATCGGGTTAGAAGGTGTTTGTGAAATAATGAAAGGCCAATCTTGTGTCCCTTTTTGAAGAATAAATTTGATTGAATTTTTTATAGTTTTATACAACATACCAATCAAGTTGACATTCTCAAAATAATGAAATCGAAAGATTTTATCTATTTCTCTATTATGCATATTTAGAATATCAAAAAGCACCACTCCCCCTCTCTTAGAAACACGAACCATTTCTGTTACTGCCATATTGAAATCTGGGATATACCATGACGAGTGGACACAGTAGGTTAAATCAAATTCTGCATTAGCAAACTTCAGTTGTTCAGCATCTCCAACTTCACACTTTATATTCTTATTATTCTTTTTACACTCATCAATTAATCTATCTGAAATATCAATGCCATATAATTGATAACCAATTTTTTCCAGATTATTAGCAATAGGCTCACCAGTACCAATCGCAACTTCTAATATTTTTCCAAATTTTTTACTGAAATTATCTATAAGGGTGATCAATGCTTTATCATATTCCATAAATCCATATACATTCTTACGTGCATTTTTCCAATATTTTGAATAGCTAGACCTCATATACTCTTTCCTATCAATCACTATCCACTCCATTAACGGCATCGAACATTATTCTTTCCATCATTTTCATATTATTTGCGTAGGAAAAATATTTATTTGCCTCAATCAATGCATTTTCAGCTAATTTTTGCCTATATACCTCATCATCAATCAAATGGGCTAATGCTTTATAACTTTCTTCCGCATCTTTAACTGGTACTCTCTTAAGGCATATAGCGTCATCTAAAAGTTCATAGCTCCATTCCAAGTCTGTAACAACTACTGGTTTTTTACAAAACATTGCTTCATATACACTTTTAGGAGAACTATCTGAACTTGGAATTGAAATAACAATATCAGAAGCGTTGTAATAATCAGCCATTTCCTTATAATCTATATAACCTAACCAAATTACATTTTTCTCTATACCATATCTTTTAATCTTTCTTTTAATTTTTTTACTATACTCATTGCCAAATGCATATGAAAACATACATTTAACTTTATAATTATTTGTTATCAACATATAAAGAGATTCTACAATGATATCAATATTATATAGAGGTGTAAATCCCCTAGGGCTAAAAATAAGAGTCTCGTTATTCCTAACCCCAAACTTTTTAGCAATTGAATTATTTTTTGGAAAAAATATAGAAGTATCCACACCATTTTGGATTACATAATTATTTTCTCTTTTTGCACCAACATTATATCCTTTTTCCTGTAATAATAATGAATCCCCTGTTATAATATCTGCTCTTAAAAAAGATTTTTGTGCCATATATCGATGAATTTTATTTTTTTGTGCATGTAAAATCACATCTGATCCCATTGGAGTGAAAATAACCGGAACATTACTTTTTATAAATGAAGCAAGATATCCATAATAAAGTGAGTGAGCATGTACAATATCAATATCAAATCTTTCAATACATTCATCCACTCTTTTAGCATAAGATTTTACAAACAACAACTTATTGAGTTGATATACCTTGTGTGATTTTACCTTAAGGGAATTAATTGCCCAAGAAAACCACCCTTCAACTTCAATTACGGTTACTCCCTTGAAGGGCTGATTTTTTAAGTAGTCTTCCTTATCCGAAAAAAGGTGAACATTGTGTTTGTCTGAAAAATAGTTCACCCATAAATCAACATGCCAATCTGAACTGCTTCCAATATATAATATATTCACTTAATGATAAACAAATTATCTTTCAAGTTCTAAAAGAACAGACTCGATAATATTATCTTCTAGGCCATACCAAATTGGTAGGCAAATGTGTTTTTGAGTAATATTGGCTTTATCTTCTCCTAAGGTATAATCATAAACTGGAGATGTACGTTTTGTTATCTGCGCAAATTCCTTTTTGGGGGTTTCAGATAGAGAAATAAGAATGAATTTATATAAATTTGATTTCTGGCCATCACCAAGAGGGGGAATATAATCCCAACCAAATTTATTACAGGCATTCTGATATTTTTCAGATATTATATATTTATTTTCTATAATCTTCTCTGTCTCTTTTAAAACAGAATAACTCAAAAGTGCATTAATCTCAGACATCCTAAAATTAACGCCAACATCCAACTTTTGATCAAAACGATCATAAATCACAAATTTTTCTGCCATTTCATGCAATTCTTGATCATTTGAAACTATAATCCCACCTTCCCCAACAGGGACGGCTTTTGTTGCATACAGTGAATAAACACCAGCATCACCAAATAAACCCGTATGCTGATTATTAAGAAGAGAACCTAGGCTATGTGCACAATCCTCAATGAGCGAGATTTCTTTTTCTTTGCATAACTCAGCTATCTTCTGAATATCAGGGTTTACCCATCCACCAATATGAGTTAAAAGGAATACACATTCTTCAGGTTTATCAAGTCTATTGATAAAATTTTCTACTTGCTGATAAGTGGGCATCAAATAATTAAGGGAACAATTAACATATCCACAGAATTCAAGGCCTGAAGTGATCGCAATTGTACGAACTCCATACATTGTATTACTCTGGATAAATACCTTTTTTTTACCTCTATATTCTTTCAATAAACGCAATAAAGTAAATAACCCTCCGCCATTTGAGTTTACTGCCAAGGCATAATCTGAGCTAGTATATTTACAACACCATTCAGCGACAGCAACGTTCCATTTACCTTCAGCAAGGTTGCCTGATGAAAATATTTCACCTTGATTCTCCTGAAAAAACTCAAGTGAGGGTTTAGGTAACTTGATCATTCCCATAATTATCCTCCATTCTCTTGTCATATGCATCTTTCCAAACCGTATTGGAAACAATATTGTTTGAAATATTATAATTGGTCTTTGTTTTAAAATATTTTTTAGGATTAATTTTGTATACTCTCCTGTAAAATTCAGGAGCCATACTGAAAGCCAATGTAAATTTTCCTGGAATCATCGTCCAAATCCCTTCATCTATATTTTCAATGTTATATAGATATCCTCTTTTTTGATTCTTAAAAGTAAACTCTGTTTTAACACCAGTATAGCGCTCTAATTCCTTTAAGTTAGGTTCTATCTCTTGATGTTGTTTAATAACATAATCAAGGTATGCATCACATTTCGACTTATCCGATAATGATATTCCCCCGGCAAGTCCAATCCCATCATCTTTAGTTAATAGATTTATACAATTTTTCGGAAAATAATCCAATTCAACAAAGGACTTTGCATTTTCAGCCAGGCCTGACACAACGGCAATCGGAGCATAGGAAGTACTTGTTTTAATTTTAGAAAAATTCTTTAATCCTTCTGCATTACATAACGCCACATTTTTTACTTTTATATTTTCTTTAGATCCAAATAAACAATTATAACCCTGAGTTTTCTCAATTTTTTCAATTTTATTATTAACAGAAATCTCAAGACCATTACTAATCGCTGTTGCAACTAAATCCCTTAATAATAAACGAGAATTAATGGTAAAATCAGTAGTCTTTACAGTTTTAAAATTCTCACTAGAAATTAATAGCTCTGTCATTAATGACTTTATTCTTTTGATTCGCCCTTTTCTAAAAGTATTTAACTCACCAGCCCGCCTTCGCAACCAATCATGTTCGTGAATTCTTTCTATTAAGAATATAGAGCGAGCAACTCCATAGATCCAGGGAAGAGTAATTTTACGACCTTTAATACGATATTTAAAATGAATGTAATTATTATCAAACCATCCCATCGGTTCCTCTTTCATACCTAATCCTGATTCGGTAGAAATCAAATTCATACGTTCATAGCTAGAGTAGAATTCGATTAAATCATCGATAGCACCTAGTATAAAACGTAATGTCTTTAATCTATCAGGAATAAGAGTATATAATGCTCCAGTATGCAACCACTCATGAAATTCACGAGTTGTTTCAGATGCTAAGTTTTCATTCTTTTCAATTAAAATCACTGAATGACCCTGTCGAGATAGGATCTCTGCAATTGATATCCCGGCAATTCCACTACCAATAACTGCCCATTCATAAGTTTTCATTTACACTGCTCATTTTTAATATAATCAATAGTACTTCTTAAACCATCTTCAAGTTTTACAAAACGATCAATGTCAATATTCAAAGTTCTTTCCAAATGTTCATAGACCCCGCTAGATTTTATTGGATCACTTTTTGGCAATTCCTTAGTAATTACTTCTGGCTCTATTTTAATGATCCCTGAAACAATTTTTAATAACTGGTCAATAGTTACTGATACACCAGTTCCAACATTAAACACATTGCAGGATCTATTTTTCAAAAGATATTTCATAGACGTAAGAATAACTCCGACAATATCATCTACAAAAATAAAGTCCCTGGTCTGATAACCTCCATTAACTGTAACTGGTCTATTTTGCATCAACCTATCAATAAATATGGATATAACTCCAGAATATTGACTAGTCGCATCTTGACGAGGACCATAAACATTGAAAAATCGAAGACCTATTGAAGGTGTTTTATAAATATCCCAGCACATTCTTGCGTAACGTTCTAAGGTTAACTTATCCTGTGCATATGGTGACAGAATATCGTATTTTTCTATCTGGTCATCCCCTATAGGTAAATTACCATAAACAGCTGACGAGGAAGCATAAACTACAGGGATATTTTGAGCTTTTGCCCATGAGAATACTTTGAGAGAGCTTAAAATATTATTTTCACTACTATTGAAAAAATTATCAATCGAATACGGTACAGAAGCCTGTGCTGCTAAGTGAAAAATTCCATCGATCGAATTAATTTTTCCGTCTGATACTTTTTGAACTTTTTTCTTTAAAAATGAATTATTTAACCAATCAGAGATATTGTTTTCATAACCGCTTGATAAATCATCTATGATTAAAACATCATTTCCAGTGTTTATCAAGTGTTCAACCAGATGTGAGCCTATAAAACCTGCACCACCTGTTACTATGAAACTATAAGGCATTTTTAATTTATTACTTTCTAATTAACCAATTAATCTTTGATAAAAAAAGCTCATTTAGGATCGGTATTTGAGCTGGGATATATAGTAAAATTTTTAATATTTTAAAAATTAAATATCTTTGTGCAGCTCTACCATCAGAAAAAATGGGTTCCCTTCCCTTGTATAATACTTCAAGACGATTATTATTTATGATATTTTTAAATCTTTTGATAGTTATACCATTTAGTGACGGCAATTTTTCCCATTTTTTTAAATCAGGAGAATCTAGGTTATACCATTGTGCTTCGGGTCCACGCTCTTTGATTATTTTGTAATAGACCTTTGCAATATCCTGACCATTGAAAAACCAATGAATTGAAGGCATCTTAGAAACAAAACCAAGATGAGATTCAAGCGGTTGAAAAAACTGAGGAAAAACAGCTAATAATAATCCACCCTTTTTTAAAATACGCTTACATTCTTTGACTGTTTTTTCCACATTTTGTACATGCTCAAATACATCAAAAGTAAAAATAAAATCTACAGATTCATCATCAAAGGGTAATTTTTCTCCTACACCAGTATATAACTTTATTTTACCATCGAGCTCAGGCTTTTTTTCCTTTATATAGTAATCTCCAGCCGTTTTAAAAATTGGATTAATATCTATTCCATATCCGTATTGAAATTTAAACTTTTCAACCCACCTAATTAACCTACCGCCAGTAAAGCAGCCTAAATCTAAAATAGATTTGTTTTTAAAATCATTTGTGTCTAGGGAAGAGAAATAATTTTCAATAAAACAAAATTGTTTTTCATAATTATAATTAAAATCAACAGATTTAAGGTAGAAACTTGTCTTGATTTCATCATTCCCATTTAAAAACTCTTTTGTTTTAAAGACCTCCCAATTAGAAAAATCATTTTTATCTGGTTTGGTTTCATAAAGTTTCATATACACTCTTATAAGTGATTCAAACATTTTTACTCCTTATTAATTGATTATATGATCTATCAATCAAAACAATTATCCTAACTCCCTCTTCAACAGAGAAGGAAAATATAACAAGGCAAATAATGGTGTTTCCCAAATTGTCATCCGCTGAAAAAGAAACGGTATCATTATTACCAAAGATACCGCCACTATATAATCTTCAATATCTATAACCTTTTTTTGACTTAGAATCCACAAAGCATCATAAATGGAAAAACATACTATAATACAAAACCCAATAAATGAAACAATTCCACCATACTGAAGGTAAACAAGGGGAATAAAATTAGTTCCAGTATAAAGTTCATTTTGTTCCGCTTCTTTTGTTGTACTAGATAATGGCATACCAAACGTTTGATTAATAAATAAATCAGGTAAAGCATTTATGCCTCTTTTGAAACTTTCTTCTCTCGTTATCCTGGACACACCTTTCTCTTCATATTTTTCAGTAATAGCAGGCCAAACATAACCAATTCCAATTATTATAATAATTGTAGAACATAATATCAGAAACACAAAATTGGTTTTACCTTTTCGTCTAAACAGTATGAATAATATAACTAACAAAAATAAGCTAATGAAAGCACCAAGAGAATCAGAAAAATACAAACCCATTCCTAATATGAACATGCCTAAATATTTTTTATATAAAAAACTATAGAAGATAAATGGTAAAAGCATCATCCCAAGCGAACCTGGTTCTGCAAAAGATGCATAAAAACGGAAATGTGGTAAACCATCTTCAATCATATGTAATATGGAGAATTTTCCTGCTAGAAATACACCATATGGCGTATTTAACACTCTGGTAGAGGTACCAGAATAATAAATTATATAGTAATCAAATAAACCAGTAATAACGATAAATAACATCAAATAGTAGGAATATCTCCATAAAATCTGGTAATTAACTAATCCTTTATCCACTATTCGAGGCATCATTAGAAATAATATCCATGGTAATGCAAAACCAAATTGTCCCAATAAAGAAAAATTCTGCAAAACATTTATTGAAATATTGGTAATTGTACCAATTATAATAAGCCAAGCAGGTATTATATAAGCTAACCAAACTTTCCTTGTAGTTTTTAATTTTATTAAACAATAGCTTGCGTAAGCACTAGTTGATAACAAAATAATGAAATTGAAGATTCGGGAAATATTCTCAATTCCCCAAATATGCCTCAATATGGTTATTTGAAATATAAAAGAACCAAATAATATTAAAATTATAATAAATGAGTTTTTACTCTTGTTTGGAATCTCGTTTATCACCTCATAGTCAATGATATAATTTTATTTTCCCTAATATTCATCTTTAATTTGGATTTATTTAAAATTCAAAAT
>CACEUX010000043.1 GCA_902562835.1 uncultured Fidelibacterota bacterium | reverse complement strand
TAAGGAATCAAGATCTGAACACTCTGCTAAAAGGGAATTTGATAGAACTAATAAGCTAAATATGAACCTGATCATGATTGCATTTATAATTGAATAAAATGATTATTTTTCTGAAAATAGGCAGTAGATTTTATGATATTTAAGCTGCATTGTTTAATGCTTCAATGACTGGTCCGTCCCCAGGTAAAAATTTATATTTATCAAAATTTTCTAATTTTTCCCACCTCAGCTTATCGTGAACTGATATTGATATTTCTCCTGAATACCTTAAAACTTTAAAGAAAAATAATTCATATGAAATATGAGGGTAATCATATTTATATCTTGAATAAAGGTCACCTATATCAGCATCAATATTTAGTTCCTCTTTTAACTCCCTTTTTATACATTCTTGAGGTGATTCTCCATTCTCGATCTTACCACCAGGAAATTCCCATAAACCTGGAGATTTTTCACTGGGTCCTCTTCTCCCAATTAAAAATTTGTTATCCCTCTGAATAATAGCCCCTGTTACCTTTATAGTTCTCAATACCATATCATCAACAGACTATTGTTTTATTTTAAGAATTTTTAAGAAATACAATGAAAATCGTCTCTATTTTGAATCAAGTTGATTCATTACCATTATCCATATCAGTTTGAATTTCTTCAAGTTTATTCAAAACCATCTTTATCTGTATCTGATAATTACGAAGATCTTCCTTACTTCCATTTTCTTTTATATAAGCTAAAGTACTGGGAATTGTTTTTATCCATTTCTGTATGGTACTGTATGCCTCCATTACATTTTCATCAGAAAGATCTTTAGTAGGCACTTTATCCTTTTTTTTCATAATAAAATCTACACACCTTACCATAGATAAATGCAACCCCCGATCACATTGGAAGTTTTTTATCTCATTCACACTTTTTATTTTAATAATATCATTTTTTTAGTTTTAACGATATATCCGTATGTAATAGTGCATATATATACTCCTCCAGAAATCAACAACCCATTTTCATTCTTTCCATCCCAATTAATTATATAGCTACCAGCAGTTTTAAATTCATTAAGAAGTAGCCTTACTCTATTGCCATTAACATCATATATTATTACAGTTATATCACCTTGTTCTGGGGTTGAAAATGAAATATTTGTTGATGGATTAAAGGGATTAGGGTAATTCGTAATAGAGTAGTCGTCCAAAAAATTATCTTTTTCTACATCTACAGAACTAGTATCTACTTCATCCAGATAACCTACACCGCATAAAACAGTATCAGCTGCGCTGTGGTGGCAATGGTCATATACATCACAGTATTCAGGTGATAGAATACTATCAGAGTATAATAGAGAGTCATAATAACTCCATGCGGGAGCTGACATCCAGCAGGCATCACATATATCAGTACTTATATTTTGATCTGAATTTTCTGGCCAATTAAGAGTATCGCCTGATACAAAACAAAATCTCCCAACTAATTCTTTACAATTTTCTGAACCTATATTCCCAGATTCATCTTCACAATCATCACCATACCAAACAGACCCTTGTACGGTAGCGGGGCATGCATCATTCCCATATATATCCCAGTATGCATAATTTCCACTAGCATAGACGGCTGTGGGACTTAAACATGGCCAAGATGCTGTGACAATAAATTTATCTGCTGTCATTCCATCATATACCCATGGAAAATATATTCTATATCGAGATCCTTCTGAACTTTCTCCACTCTCACTAGTATCAATAGCAATTGAATACAGGTTTGCAGGATGACACGGGTTATTTACCCCATCACTGCAGACATATAAACAAGAATCAACATAATCGGGACAATTCCTTATTTCTATCATATCAGTAGAAACCACCCTGTTGATATCCCCCTCAACTGTGTAGAGCATTTCCGCATAACTGAACCCGCTAAATAATAAGAAAATTAATAAATTGGACATTTATGTTGTTCACTACCCTCATTTATAGGACCAGATCATTTTCGTAAGTATACCACTTATATCTATCAATAAGATTAACTGAAAATTATCTAATTATTCTTCAGGACTGAGTGAAATGGGTATTTCACCAAAATAAACAGACTCTGGGTCACCGTATTCTTCAATAGAGCTAGATATGACCATAGTGCTTCTTGGTACAATTCCATTAAAAATTTCTTCCCCAAGATATCTAACTATGACCCTTTTATCCATATCGACAAGATGATCATTCAACCTAATGATAAAATCATTAACCGTAGTTTTTTCTATATTTATGGTTTGCTTATTGATATTTACTATTAAAACGGTATTCGCATCAGGTTTGTCAACGGCTAACCAATAAAATCTATTGTGGATTACATCATCTTGTTTCCACACAACTCTCTTTGGAAATGGGTTACGATTAAATGCTGATATCCAAGATATTGCTGATGAATCGAGTCCACCCATCCAGTGACCTTTATCTTGATGTATCTTAACCAAATGAGAATATCCGTTTTTATCATTTTCTCTTAGATCTTTTAATTGTTTGCCCCAATCAATAGCAACGTTGTTGCGGTCATAAGCAGAGTCGTTTTCCCCCATATGTATTGTAAATGCTATATTTCTTAATCCAATTGGGGAGGTTTCATTGGGATGGCCTGCCATCATTGCAGCTGCTGCGAATCTATCTGCCATTCTTGGTGCAAGTTGGTATACTCCGTCACCTCCAGCAGAATAACCCATGAGGTATATTCTATTGGGGTCTACATTATGGAATACTATCATATTTTGAATAAGTCTATCAAAGAATATGTCAATATGATCTTGATGCCACATATTCCATGTATTTGTTGGTGAACGTGGTACTAATAAAACACCCTCTTTAATGGTGTATAATGTCTTGTGCCTATTCCACTGGCTCTCATTAAGTGAATCAGGGACACCACCTCCACCATGCAAAGAAAAATATAATGCCCATCCGCTTTTAGGCTTAGTACCAAAGAATTGAAGATCAAATTTCATCTCCTTATCTTGGATCACAATAAGATTCTTTTCCATTTCTTCGGTTCTATTATCCAGAATCTTTGATCTGTGGTCTTCAAAGTACTTTTCTTTTTGTATTTCTGCTTCAAGCTTATTGAGTGGAGCATTAATTGGATCTTCGCAAACGAGTAAAACATTTAAAGAAAGAAACGTGATAAAAAATATTCTTATATAATTAAACATATCCACCCGTACGGCCTTAATCATTAAAAACCTTTGCATTGTAATCATTCTTACTCCAAATAATCAGAGTGTAGCCTCTTAAACAAGAACTAATAAGTATTATTACAAGGATGAGCGGCGATAGTCCGATAATAAACATATCGACATTGAACTGATATAAAATACAAAGTGTCATACCTAAGGCTATACCAAACATCATAGTTATGAAATGGGATAGTTTAACCAAGAACTTCAAAGACATATTTAACCTATAATTATTTTGAAACTAAAAATAGCCATCAGGCACTTAAAATAAAAACCCCACGAGAATGTGGGGCTTTTATTAACTCAACTAGAATGTAATTCTACTTTGTTACCTTAACTGTTCTACTTGTTAATGTAAGTGAACCACCAACAGCACCTATTGCGATGTCAACTGGTTGCGCCCCGGTTTCTAAACGATAATTTGTCGCATCCCCAACCATTTCATTGGTATCGACCTTATTTAAGGGAACCAGGCCATAAAGTGCATAATACTGTCTTTTTGTTTCAGTCAAACCTGTAGTAGGTCCTTCACCAATTGTGTGACTATGAGTTGCGCAAGCACTAAACAACAATACTGCGGAGAGGACTATAAACATTTTCTTCATATTATAACCTTAATGTTAATTGAACGAAAAATTACATAACCAATTAACAAAAAAACACTCACAATATCAAAATGAAATTTTCATAAAAGTTCAAATCATTTGAGTAAAATCATTTTTTTGGTCTGTCTGAAGTTTCCTGCTTCGATACAATAAAAGTATACCCCAGCTGAAACAAATATGCCCTTTTCATCTTTACCATTCCATTTAACAATATGATTTCCAGCATGACTATATTTATTTATCAATGACTTTATTTTAATTCCATTTAGATCATATATTGTTATACTTATAAAGTTTTCTTTAAATACTGTATATGGAATGTTTGTTGATGGATTAAAAGGGTTAGGATGATTATCATGTACCATAAAGTCAATAGCTGTCTGTGATGAATTAGTCCCTGTATCTAATGTGTTCCATATTCTTTTATAGATCCAAGCATTATTAGTTGAGGTATGTCCATTTGGATCAAAACCACCAAAATACATTGCACTTTCATTTTCGAACGGTGATTCAGTAAAACACCTAACGGAAACTAATGGATTATCATCAAAGTCAATTTCTCCATTTATCTCTTGAAGCTCATATTCTCCATTATTATCTCTAAGAATAATAATCCCACCAGCATAAAAACTATTCCATGAAGGGTATATATTTTCTTGCAGTAAAGATTCTATACCAATAACGGTAAGATCCATATCTGTCACAGGATCAGTGAATAAATAAAATTCATTGTAGGCTCCGAGTATATAATTGATGGTTTCTCCAGGTAGATAATCCTCAACCAACAATGAAATTTTTGTTTCGTAGACCCTGTCGAATTCCTCTGGCCCATTCGGATCTAGTCGAAATATCGTACCTTTGGATTGTCCATTAGGACACCACATCAATATCAATGACTCATCTGATCCAGATGGGTTTGAGACTGCTGAGAGACCTCTTATACCACCGACAGCAGGATTTATGTATGAGCTTAGGTCATTAAAATTATGTACAACCTCATAACTTGGATTTAATCCATCGTCCCTCTTGAATAATTTACTTCCTGAAGAAAAATAAAGAAAATTATTAGCAATTGTAATTCCCAATGAACGAACACCTAAAGGCCCGACTTCTGGCACTGATCCTATTTCAATCTTACCATCTATATCTGGGTTATACTTTCCAGAAAATATTCCCTGTGTACCTACGGAAATGATCAAGTTTTCAATACCCGTCACCTGATCGGTATATATTTCGATATCACGCATGGAATAACTTTCATCGGAAGATATATTGCCTCCATAAACCAAAATTTGACTCCATGAACCAGCTTCATCATCTCGAATGAAAATATCAGCAGACACTATTCCGGTTATGTAATTAGGAGAATAAGCACCGGCAATTAGCAACGTATCAGGTACATCAAGTGAAGTGCCATTATGATCTTTAGTGAAAATAACCTGCTTTAGAATCTCTGGTCGTAGATAATTATAACCCATATCAAGGTCAACCTTCCAACTATCAATCTCGCTATCCAGACAAATTATTTGAGACCATCCTATATTAAGATCACTTCCTCCATACCAGATATTATTCTCATCTTGCCAGTATCCAACTGAAGCAAACAGTTTATTCTTATGGGGAAGAATATGTAATACCTCGGACCCTCCCATAAATTCTCCATTAACATCAAAATTCCCAGCAATAAAGGATTCTTCCCATTCCTGTGCATATAAACATGAAAATGAAATAACTACTAGAACATAAATCAAAACTATTCTCATCAAATTCCAATTTACCTTTTAGTCTAAAAACCAAATTTTCAACGAATTCAGGATCGGTCCTTTTTAATGATTTTTATCCATCCAAAATAATGGTCGAAGGCTCTAATGATGAAAAAAACAAGGATAGATATATTTCCGCCATTATAATGGCAGGTGCAATAAAATTAATCAACGGGACTAAAATACAAAAAATTATAAGTAGTAAGGCAGCCTCATGCATTTTAATTGACTTTTCTTCATTTAAATCAATTACCTTAGAGTCTGCATTTTTTTTAGCACTTTTAACGAGAAATAGAATTATTTGCTTATATGATTTAATCACATGCTAATCTACTCATCATCTTATAAACAAAAAAACCCCACTAAGGGTGGGGTTTGATTATTAGGTAATATGATTTGAATTACTTTTCTAGTTCATAACCATCTTCGCGCCATTTTTCAACGCCACCTTCAAGTAAGACTACATCTTTAAAACCCATATCTTTTAATAATTTTCCTCCTATTGCAGCACATAAGCCTAATCCGCAAGTCACAACGACTTTTTTATCCCTATCTTGGATTCTATTATCTTTGAAATTTTCTGGTACTTCTTGATCTGCCTTATAATAAAGCGTACCCAGAGAAACATTAAAGGCTCCTTGAATCATACCTCGCTTATCTGTTTCTTCTTTATCATTCACATCAATAATAGCCATATCTTCTTTATTCTCAATCATGGTCTTTAGGGTATGTGAATCAATGATCTCAAGAGATTCTCTAGATTCTCCAACCAATTTATTAAAAGTTGTTTTCATCAAAATTATCCTCTTTTATTGTGGAAATAATATAAATCAAATGTTTGATTAATGTTAGAGCATTAGATAAAATTACGCTAGTTAGATTAAATTGGTAAGTAAAATTAAAACTCGGTTTATCAAATTTAATTTTCTTTATCAAGATGATCATTTCAATTTTTCATTTTCAATTTTATTGATAATGTACTCGATCATAATATCCTCTCCCTTATTCTGGTTATATGTAGCTTGAAGATCATGACCAAAAACTTTGGCAGTCAATTGCCAAAATCCAGCACTGAAGATATTCCTGAAATCTTTAATAATATCATAGGATGTTTTGCCGGTCTCTCTATCAATCAACTTTATTAGAATTCGTCCTTGACGTTTTTTTAACCTTTTGATCGAATAACCATATTTTGATATTAGATCATATTCAATTTTGGAAAATATTTTTCTTTTTTTATAATATCGTTTTATTCCTGAATATTGTTCCAAACTATCTATTATAGAAGAATATTCAACCAATAAGTTTGATGTTGTTTTTGCAAAGGGGTGAACTTTTCTGATATCTCTTTCTAGTCTATTGTATCTCCTTTTTGATTTTTTATTCTTACCGATAACATTTACTAGACCCAATGGAATCGATTCTTTTTTTAAGCTGACCACTTTTGAAATTTCAATGAATGGTAATGTGATAGTACTATAGCCGATCATTGAAAAAGTGATCTCATCATTTATATTAAAAATATCTAAATTGCAGTAACCCTGTTTATCTGTGGTCGTCCCATCACCCATTGTAAATACATTAACATTTTGTATTGGATCTCCAGTTTGACCGTCAATAACTATTATATCTTGGGCATTTATAAAAGATAAAATTGCTGTAAGAATTAAAACTTTCATCATCTATAGAATTTACTGGACTGTGAATATGTTAATTTTTTAATTGTATATCCTTTTCTATTTAAGTGTGGTTGACCATTGCTACCAATAAGGCACCCAATATTGCCAATCCCACGCCAAGTATCTTTCTAGCATTTAAAGATTCATTTAAAAATAATCTTGCGAGTATGACAATGAGAACAGTTGATAGTTGATTATAGATAGCCGCCCGACCTGCGAGGGTATATTTAAATCCTGCCAGCCAAAAGATCACTGAAAGATAGGTTCCAAGTAGAGAGCCTAAAACTAAATGGGAATTTGCAAGGCCCTTTTTATAGGACTGAATATGATCGTATATACCATATTTAATAACGCATATTATTACTGTACCAACAAGGCCTACACCGAATCTGTAGAGAGCAACAAATAGAATTGGATGCTCACTTAAAATTGGTTTCACTGTCAACACTGAAAATGCAGTAAAAATTTGAGCTAAAACCCCAATACAAACACCAATAATAAAATCATTTTCGGTTATGTTTCTAGGTGCTTTATAAACGACAACCACAATACCACTGATAACGATAAAACCACCCAGATATGACTGGAAAGCAATAGTTTCATTAAATAAAATAAATGCTAAAATAAAAATTGATGGTGTATATATGGTAGAGACCAATCCAGATATACTCGAGCCTATTCTTTTCAAAGATTCTAAAAATAATAGATCAGCAACGGTAATGCCAAGGAATCCGCTAACGATAAGCACTAGTATTTCGTCTGAGGAAAATTCTGGAACGGGTATTGATAAAAATAAAATAGTAACAAAGAACCCAAACACACCAATTAGATTCTTAATTGCATTAAGTTGTAAGGCTTCAAATTTTTTTGATGAAATGTCAAATAAAATGACAGCAGAAGACCAGCAAAGCGCAGTTAATATTGCGTAAATATCACCCATAGTAGACTAAATTGTATTAAATAAATTAAAGGACAAAAATATGTTATATGGAAATCTCAAAAATTGTACATATACCCAGACAACTACGAATTTTAATGCAGGAGTCGGGTTTTTTATTGGCCTTTTAGTTACAAAGTATAACCCAATACTAAATTCATACCAATGGTACGTTTTAGCATTAGGATTATTATTATTTATGACTCCTGGTCTAATATCAACATATTTTCAGATGAAAGATGGCGTTTCACTGAAGTCAATTAATTTAAATGAAAGACCATTTAGGACATTCTAAGATCACAAAATAGCTCTACAAATATCAGGTTTTACCAATAATTGTTTTTTTCATTATCAAAACTTGAAAATTATGCTAAAGCTGTATAGTATGCTATTATTGTAAGTACTCCAAAAATGACCATCGGCGGAATTGGAAGTTCATCACCAAAACCTCTAATTTTCCCAGAAAGTAAAGCAAGATTTACTAGAATAAACCCCGTACCTAAAGATAATAGAACCGTGCGAGCATATTCTGGTGGTAAGCCTCTAGAATAGATCGCCACCATTCCTAATGCCAGTCCTAAACCACCATTAGCAGCGCGAAATAAAGCTGATATGTCAACTGCTTCTTTTGGAAGGTCACTCATGGTCTTTTCATTTACAACTTTAGGGATTGCAATAAAAACAATACCAATAATGCTTAAAACTATACCAATGATCGTTAATGCTAAGGTAGTATCCATACTTTTACTCCTCTATTTGATTTTAATCTAAATTATATCTGATAGTTATTTAAAAAAACAGAAATCTATATGGGGATAGAATATGTACCCGCTTAAGAAGATAATAACTGATGGTGTTTTAAAAGTTGTGCTAGCTATCTTAAGATCGGAGAAACTCTTCTTTTTTTAAACCAGTCATCTTCTCTATGCCTAAGATCAATCCCCAATATCCTTTACCGACAATTAATATTGTAGGTATTAACACTGCTAAGTAACTCACCCATGTCATTGTTGAGACCTCTTCATTAAAAGAAGGTTCACCAGGGTTTGATACCACAATTAATGAGGCTAATATAAATTGAATAATACAACTAATAAAAAAACCTGAAGTAAAATAATAACCAGCCCTTTTTACAATTTTTTCAAACTCATTTCGCATTTCATCTTTAATTGATATACTGATCTTATGATTATCAAAAAGTGCATCATTAAGTAAAATTTTATTGAAAGAAGTTTGTCTATATTTACTCATAATCATCAATACCAGCCCAATAAGAAATGGTAATAAAGCCTCTTTCAATATGAACCAATTCTTTGATAATGCAAATTTTGCACCAAAAATACCTATTCCTCCGGTTAGTAATATGTTAACGAACCCCAAGACAGATATTAAGTTCTTATTCTTTCTATTTAAATAATCATAAAGGAAATAGATGACTGGAAAGAGTAATGCAATAAAAAAGACAATTGGGGAACTATCAAAAATATTTTCATCTTTATAAACCGGGTCCTCTCTCTGAAAATAAATTAATATTCTATCGACCCATTTATTTCCGTTTCTTAGAATTATGACTGGAATTAAAATATTAAAGCAAAGACTATACAGCGGATTTTCATTATTTTTTATGGTTTCCATTATCAGCCTATCATATCCTTTATCCTAAAATAATGTACTCATAAAAGTAGCTTTTGATCAGGTTTGTCATTTAATAATTTGAGTTAATCTAACAATTCTTCCAGGGTTCTCTAGTGCTACATATATATCGCCATCAGGACCAACTTCCACGTCTCTCACTCTACTTCCCGGCTCATAAATGATCTCACTACCTATCCTAACATCATTATCAATGATGACCCTCTCAAGATATTCAAACTTTAAGGATGTGACCAGAATATCACCACTCCAGGGGCCAAATGACTCCCCATAATAGAATTTCATACCACATACTGCAATACTTGGTGTCCAATGCCATACTGGCTGCTCCATTCCATCCATATGCGTTTTATCTGATATTTTTCTACCATCATAGTTTATCCCATATGTAATGACGGGCCATCCATAATTACGTCCTTTTTTAATAATATTTAACTCGTCACCACCTTTTGGGCCATGTTCCAACTCCCAAATATCCCCATCAATATCCATCG
>CACEUX010000042.1 GCA_902562835.1 uncultured Fidelibacterota bacterium | reverse complement strand
TTGGGAGGGATTTTCGCATCATTATTTGGTCTTGCAGATGACTATTATGATATAGGTGCATTGCAAAAACTAATCTTTCAAATTTTTCTAGCAGTATTTATTTTATTATGCCTTCATTTTAATTCTAATACTCTATTACTAGATATATCAAATATTCTAATAATTGCAATCTATGCTGGCGTAGTTCTTTTTCTGGTATGGATTATGAATGTTTTAAATTTCATTGATGGTATAAACGGACTTGCTGCCTCAAGCGGAGTAATAATAAGCTGGTCTATAGCAGGAATTATTTTTATCCAAAGGGGTGATATCGATTCTTTTTATTATTTAGTTATGTTAGGTACTGTATGTCTAGCCTTTCTCGTTTTTAATTTTCCCAAGGCTTATATTTTTATGGGTGATTCTGGCAGCCTATTTTTGGGATATATCTTAGGAGGAATAGCTATGAAAACTATACTCAATCATGAGCTAAGTATATGGACATGGGGTATTATGACAGCTTATATAATGGCAGATACAACAATTACCACTTTAATTAGATTTATTAAGGTAGAGAAATGGTATGGTGTGCATAGAAGTCATGCATATCAACATATTTCTGCCATCATGGATAATCACACATTAGTAACCTGCGTAATTATATTAATTCATTTAATTTGGCTATTACCGAGTGCTATTCTTTCTGTATTTTTCCCGAAATTATCCATACTATTATTTTTCATGTCAATAATACCAATCATATTAATTGTTTTAAAATATGGACCTAATTATTCCAATAAACTTATTGAGAATAAATTAGCTTGATATGAATTTTATCACATCATTCCTAAAATCCTTTTTAAATAATAATACCATTACTATAAGCGGAGAGTTGATTACTGGGGAAAATATTAAAATAAATAAATTTATTAGAATTGATGGAAAAGTTATTCTTTCTGATAGTGTCATCATTGAAGATAACTGCTCGTTAAAAAATTGTAAGGTTGGAACAAATACAATTATTAAGAAAGGTTCAATAGTAAATGATTGTATCATTGGTTCCGATGTTGCAGTAGGTCCATATGCTCGTATTAGACCAGATTCGAATATTGGTAATAAGTCACAGATAGGAAATTTCGTTGAAATAAAGAATTCAATTATTGGGCAAAATACAAAAATAAATCATTTAGCATATATTGGTGATTCTAAAATAGGAGATGACGTTATCATAGGTGCTGGAGTAGTAACATGTAATTTTGATGGAGCGAAAAATAATAAGACCATAATTGAAAATAATTCTTTTATTGGCTCAGGTGTTTATTTAGTTGCTCCAGTCAATATAGGCAATTATTCAACTATAGGTTCTGGATCAGTTATTACTTCGGATGTTAAATCAGGAGAATTGGTTATAGCACGTTCAAGGCAAGTCACTATCGAAGGATGGGAAAGGCCTTCCCCCAACAAAAAGAACTAACATATTATTGCATAATATTAAAAAAAACAAAATAAGTATCTGGGGTCTGGGTAGACATGCATTGAATAATATTATACCAGCCATATATGATCTTGAATCCATAGAATTATATGGGGTTTTTTCTAGAAATAAATCAATAGTAGATGCTTGCTGTGAAAAATATGGATGTAAGACTTGGGACACACCAGACCAAATGTTGCAAGATAATAATTTAGATACAGTTATGTTAACTACTCCTACTGGCCTTCACTATGAGCAAGGTCTGGATATAATTAATGCAAAAAAACATTTTTGGTGTGATAAAACACTTTCCATGAACTATGAAGAAACAGAGGAATTAATAAATCTATCAAAGAAATTTGCCTCATCAATTTGTGAGGGGTTCATGTTTCTATATCATCCTCATTTTGAATACATTAAAAGTTGTATAAATAATAATGAAATTGGAGAAGTAATCTCATTAAACTGCAGATTTGGATTACCTCCATTAGAAAATCCAGGTTTTAGATTAAAAAAAGAATTAGGTGCTAGCTGTTTACATGACGTTGGTTCTTATTCAATAGTAATGATTTTGGAGTTATTTGCTCCAAAAAAAGTTGAAATATTGAACTCTAAATTAATCCTCAATAAAAGTAATATTGATGTTGGAGGTTATGCATTAGTAAAAATAGAGAATAGTATTATGGTTTATTTAGAATGGTATTATGATAAAAGCTATAGAAACGATCTTGATATTTGGGGTTCAAAAGGCAGTATAAATACATATAAAATCTTTTCAAAAAAACCTAACTTCCGCCCAATTATTTTTAAAAGAGGACTTAATGGAAGCCCTGAAGAGATTGAATTAGAATCCTCAAATCATTTCACTTCAATGTTCGATAATTTTAATGCAACAATTGATTCAAATAAAAAAAAGAATCATGAAAGAGCATCGATTTTGAAAAGAGCACAATTTATAGATAAAATCAAGAAATACTCATTTTAGAAAATAATTAGAGGACAATATGTTTAAGTTCAAAAATATTCATTTAGATGATTCAACAATGTGGCCAGAGCAAGCAAGGATTCCACTTGAACCTCCTTTCCAAGATGAAAGAGGCTCTATTCAGTCATTAGTTAATTTCCCAATGAAAAATCTATGTATTATTACTTCAAAAAAAGGTTCAATAAGATCAAATCATTATCATAATGAAGATTGGCATTATATGTATACTTTAAGTGGTTCTTATGAATACCATTATAAGCCACATAACTCTAACGAAAAACCAAAGCTTGAAGTATTTACTGTTGGCGAGATGGTTTTCACTCCTCCTCTTGAAGATCATGCATGTTTTTTCCTTCAAGATACAACGCTTCTTGTTGTAAGCAGGATGCCAAGGGGTAATCAAGAAACTTATGAAAAAGATGTACGTCGTATAAAATTATTAGATAATAATGGTAACCTGATTAATGAATGAAAATTATTATCAGAGAAAAAATTGTCGTATATGTTTATCCAGTAATATTGTAAAAGCCTTGTCCCTTGAACCAACGCCACCAGGTAACAATTTTGTTTCTAGAGGACAATTAAATTTAAAAGAAAAAACATATCCACTCATCTTATATTTTTGTAAAGATTGTTCCCATATACAGTTAGGTCATGTTGTTAATCCATCCATATTATATCAAAATGACTATTCATATTTAACCTCAACTTCTCCAGTTTTTGTAAAACACTTTGAAAAATATGCATCTCATGTAAATGATATTATTCAATTACCAGACCGTTCTTTTATTATTGATATAGGTTCTAATGACGGGACATGTTTAAGTTTTTTTAAGAAAATGGGATTCAATGTTCTGGGTGTTGACCCAGCTGAAAATATAGCAAATATTGCTAAAAAAAATGGTATAAATACTATTCCTGAATTTTTTTCATCTAATTTAGCTAGGAAGATAAAAAATGAATATGGCCTAGCAGATCTTATAACCTCTCATAATGCTTGTGCGCACATTGACGACCTTGACAATATATTATCAGGTATTGATATATTATTGAAAGATAATGGAGTATTCATTCTAGAAGTTGGATATTTTTTTGATGTATTTAGTAATAGATGGTTCGACACTATTTATCATGAACATCTTGATTATCATACAGTTAGCCCGCTTGAAAAATTGTTTTCTAGATTTAATATGCAAATCTTCAAAGTTGAAAGAATTAATCCACAAGGTGGTTCAATAAGGGTATTTATACAGAAACAGAATGGAAATCATATTATAGATAAATCTGTAGATAAACTTATTTCTCTTGAAAAAGATAAAGGGATAGATAAACTTGAATCATTAATTAAATTTGAAAAATATATCAAAGATGTAAAGCAAGATTTAATTAATATAATTAGAAGAATTAAAAGTAATGGAAAAACAATCGCTGCTTTTGGTGCGCCAACTAAAGCAACAACTTTATGTTATTATTTTGAAATTAATAAAGAAGATATAGATTTTATTATTGATGATAATAAATTGAAACAAAACCTATTCACTCCTGGGAAACACATTCCAGTTTTTTCTCAGGAAAAATTATATGAACAACATCCAGACTATCTTTTAATACTTGCTTGGAATTTTGCAGAATCAATTATGAAAAAGCATAGAGCATATAAAGATAAAGGCGGAAAATTTATTATACCTATGCCTACCCCTATAATAATCTAATAGTGAGATACAAAAAATGAAAAATCTTCTGGTAATATCAGCACATCCCGACGATGAAACCTTAGGAGCAGGAGGTTTGATTTGTAAGTATAGTAAATTAGATTATAATGTTTTTGTTTTAACTGTTTCAGGGCATTTACCTCCACTTTATACGACGGAAGACTATAAAACAACAATAAAAGAAGCAAAGTCTGCATATAAAACCCTTGGCGTTGCAGATTATAAATTTTTAGATATTCCTGCAACATTTGTAAAAGATAAGCCTATCAATGAATTAAATAATGAAATTTTTTCCATCGTAAAAGAAATAGAACCAGAAATTGTAGTTTTTCCTTTCTATGACCGCCATACTGACCATAGAGCAGTTTTTGATAGTACTATGGTTGCAACAAGACCTGTAAAAGAGGCTAAGTGTATTAAATTGCTAGCTGCTTACGAAACTTTATCAGAGACACATTGGAATTCTCCTTATATAGAGCCAAATTTTAACCCTAACATGATTGTTGATATAAGTCATGATATCAAAAAGAAGTTAGATGCTAGTAGGTGTTATAAATCACAGATTTTAGAACAAGAAGGACCACGATCAATAAAAGCAATAGAATCTCTAGCGCACTTTAGAGGTTCTCAGGCTGGCTTTGACTACGGTGAAGCTTATACTATAATCAGAAGTCTATATTAAGTATTCTTTTCATTGAATTATTATTGATAATGAATTATGTCAAATAGAAATATTAAGTTAATAGGGCTAGATGTTTTTGCATCTATATTTGCGCTTTATTTATCCTTTCTCATTCGTTTTGAATTTCAAATTCCTGATAATTTTATAGTTACATTATTACAATGGGTGCCTTGGTTCTGCATCATACAAAGCATAATATTTTATTTTTCTGGGCTGTATGCTCGGATATGGCGATATACAAGTCTTTTTGATCTTTATGCTATCTTATCCGCGGTAGTAATTTCTTGTGGTTTATCATTAATTTATGTTTTGGTTGCAAATGGTTCCTCAGGATATCCTAGGTCAGTTTTATTATTATATTATTTTTTTAATACGATTATAGTAATTGGTATTAGGCTTAGTGTTCGGGTTTTTTACAGTCATTATAACCAAACCACTGTACCTAGTAATAAAAATAAGATAAAAAAACTATTATTAATCGGCGCAGGTAAAACTGGAGAGAAGATAGCAAGGGAAATATTAACATCAGCAAGCAACTTATATAAAATTTCGGGTTTCATAGATGATGATAAAGAGAAACAAGGCGGAATGCTACATGGACAAAAAATTTATTGTGGCTTAGACAATATATTATCTCTCAAAATAGATTATGATGAAGTCCTAATCACAGCTCCATCTGCGACTGGAAATGAAATGCGTAAGATAGTTGAAATTTGTAAACAAACCGGAAAACGTTATAAAACTGTCCCTGCTATTAATGAGTTAATTGACGGTGAAATTTCATTAGATGTTATTCGTGATGTTTCCTATAACGATCTTTTAGGTCGTCAAGAAATAAAGTTAGATATCAATTCCATCGATAATATGTTACAAGGTAAACGTGTGCTTATTACAGGTGCAGGGGGGTCCATTGGTTCAGAACTTGTAAGGCAATGTTTATATTTTGAGCCAGCAGAAATTATATGTTTGGATATAAATGAAGAGAAAATATATAATCTTCAACAATCTTATGACAATAAAAAGTCAGCAACAGTTATAAAGACAGTCCTAGCATCAGTTAATCAAAAAATTGAATGTGAAAAGGTTTTTTTGGATAATCGCCCCCAGATAGTTTTTCATGCTGCAGCTTACAAACATGTACCTATTCAAGAATTACATCCATGGAGTGCCGTAAAAACTAATATTGGTGGTACACTAAATATGGTAGAACTATCCAACGCATACTTTGTAAATAAATTTGTTCTCGTTTCAACTGACAAAGCTGTTAATCCGGTAAATATTATGGGTGCGACAAAGCGGGCAACTGAAAAATTAATACAATCATATAACTCTACTTCAAATACTACTTTTATGGCGGTTCGTTTTGGTAATGTATTAGGTAGCTCAGGGAGCGCTATACCAACTTTTCAAAAACAAATTAACCAGGGCGGACCAATTACAGTAACCCATCCTGAAATGACTCGCTATTTTATGTCTTTACAAGAAGCATCACAATTAATTATCCAATGTGGTTCATTTGGAAAAGATGGTGAGATTTTTCTTTTAGAAATGGGAAAACCAATAAAAATAGTCCAAATGGTAGAAGACTTAATTCGTTTGTCTGGTTTAGAACCTGAAATTGATATTCCCATTGTTTTTACTGGTTTAAGACCTGGAGAAAAACTCTATGAAGAGCTCCAGATGTTAAATGAGAAAAAAGTAAATACTTCTCATAAAAAGATAATGATTCTAAAAGAATCTAAGAGCCCTCTAGATTGGAAAGTGTTTAAATCATCAATATTAACTCTGTTAGATAAGGCAAATAAATTAGATATTGATGAAATCCAAAAACTCTTAAGACAAATCTTGCCTACCTATAGCCCTAGAACTGTCGATTACTTTAACAAAGAGTCTGATGAATTAAGATATATTATTAAGGGCGAAGCTTGATTTTATTTAATTAAATCGTTAGCTAAAGACCATATTACAAGCTTTTATTTTTACTACATATTTTTGTTTATGTTTTTTAATATGCATTATTCTTTAAAAATAATTTTTATTTAAATGAAATCTAACATTGTATTTACTATTATTTTTTTAATAAAAATACATTACATATTATCACAAGAAATACCCCAAGAGTTTTTTAGATATAAATCACAAAAAATTATATTTGATTCAGGTGAAGAATGGGAACATCTAACAAACTTTAGTCCTCTTCGCTTCAATCGATTTAAAATTTCTAAACATTCAGATTTAGATTCTTCTAATTTCAAATTAGGATTATCCAAAAAGGACAATAGTATAGCGTTATCTGGATTTGGAAAATTATTATATAAAAATAAAATTTATGGATATCTATACCCTAGAATTGTAAATAACCCAAAATCCTTTGTTCGCCATACGGGTATCATAAATAACAATAGCCTAGCTATTGAATCAGATATATCTGGATTTGGATATAATACCGATTGGATTACACTTGAAATATGCCGAGGCAGAGAAAGTTGGGGGGCGGGGAATAATATTCAACTTGCATTAAATGCTAATAGTCCACCCTATGATTACTTTATGCTTTGGTCTGACTATGGTAAGATAAGAGTAAATTATATCCATGGATTTTTAGAAGCTACTCACGATGGAATTAACAGATACCTAACTGCAAGAGGTATAGAATATTCAAATAGAGATAATTTTATAGTTGGCTTTTCAGAAACAGTCATATACTCCGGCTACTCTCGTCCAATGGACATTGGCTACATAAACCCAATATCAATGCATTTAGAAGTAGAACTAAATGATAGATTGAATGTGTTAGGCTCAAATAGTGCCAATGCAGTCTGGCAGATTCATATAGATTATTTATTAAAGAAAAAAATAAGATTATCTTTTAATTATCTCTACGACGAATTAGTGCTTGATCCATCATTAGAGATTGGTAAAGAAAATGGAACGGCTTATTCTCTGAGGACTGTATATAATCTAGTTAAATCACCAAAAAATATATTGAATTTATCTGCTAATATGATTGTGATTGGCACACCGACTTTTCGTCATAGTTATGGTACTAATAACTTTGTTCAGAGAGGTTACCCTACAGGCTTTGAATTTGGTAGCGATGGAAAAGAATATGGTATAGAAATCAATTATTATAAACCTAAAAATATAATATTTACTTTTGTATTTGGTACTAGAAAAATTGGTCAGGAAACAATAACAAATAGGCATTTTGATGGATACGAAGATTATTTAAAAGGTGCTTTTCCAAGTGGTAATATTATTCAAAATGATTTTATTAATATTAGTTCTGAATTGATGTTAAATAATTGGTTATCAATAATTTCTAATATCTCATTGGAAAAATATTATGATGAGAATAACTCTACATCATTTAAAATTGGTTTAAATTCATATTTACCAACGGATTTATTAAGATATAGGAATTAATTATTATAAAAATTTTGTCATTCTAATGATTCTACCTAAAATTTGCCACCCATCTGAAATTTTAAGCTTTTTACCCTCTTGTAAAGTCCTTCTTTTATATTTTAATGGAATTTGAGGTATTACTTTTAATTTATTCCTTATTGTTAATATTGAGGATAATTCTACATCAATTTCGAACCCCTCTGAGCAAAGTGTATTTATTATTTCTTTTTCCATATAAAATGATTTTGCACAACAGAGGATATCTTTATGGTTAGAATTAAATATGATATTAAAAAAACTTGTAAACATAAAATTACCCCAATCAAAATTTGATTTAAGTGGATTCAATGTTTTAAATCTATATCCCATTACGCTATGAATGTCTTTCTTTTTATCAAGAATCATAAGTTTTGTAATTTCCGAGGGATCAAGCTCTAAATCACCATCAAAAATAATGATTTGAGTATTTTTTGCTATTGCTATACCTTTTCTTAGGGCAGATCCTTTACCTTCATTATTTTTTAAAAACAGGACACTAATAAAGTCGCAATTTTTCAGTAACTCTGTACTTCCATCTTGACTTCCATCATCTATAATTAAAATTTCATGATTATTTCTGGCGTACTGCTTTAAAGTACCGAGTAGTTTTGGTATGGCTTCCTTTTCATTGTGAACAGGAATTAGAATAGAATAATTGTCCATAATCTTTTTTAAAAAAAAAGCGGCTAAAAAATAGCCGCTTTTTTTAATGTTCTCTTAAGGAGGAAATCTAATTAAAAACTAATATCTAATCGAACACCTAGACTTGCCCAGCCAGATGGATTCCCGCCACCTGACATATCTGTACTATAGAATGCTTCACTACCAACTAATAGGTTAAATGGAAGATTGAAACCCTTTTTCATTAATCTTTCTAGTGTGACTCCTGCAAATCCTCTAAAACCTGTTCCCTCACCAACAGTACCAATATGCCCTTCAGCAAAAACAAATTCTGCAAGAGTAAGGTTCCCACCTAATCCAACGAAGGCAGGATCAAACGTCACGGTCTCATCGTCTCCTTCAAAATTGCCTGAATATCCTCCAAATCCAATAGATACATTATAGTCAAATGGTCCTAGCTTGAAACCAAAAGGAGTTGAAATAACCAGAGTCCCTCCAGTAGGTACATTAGTAAAGGTTTCTCCAGATAATAAACCCACACTTGCAGCTGCACCAATATTCCAGCCAGAAGCTTCTTTAGCAACAACTTCTTCTGTTTCTGGTGTATCGACAGTATTATCGGTAATAGCTTGCTCTGCTTCAGAATCATTCACTTCAAGACCTAGTTCTTCAGCCATTTTTCTTTTTGCTTCTTCAGCTGCAGCACTTGCCGCGGCATCGAGTTCTGCTTCTTCAGCTGCTTTAACTTCAGCTATCCTCCTAGCTTCATCTTCTTCCTTCTTTTTCTTAGCATCTGCACGAGCGGCCTTAGCTGCCTTAGCTGCTGCTGCTTCAATTGCAGCTTCTGTTGCTGCTGCAGCTTCTGCGGCAGCTTTATCAGCAGCTTCTTTAGCTTGACGTGCTTTCTCTATCGCATCTACACCATCCTGTGCATTTACTGCTGTAAATAGCAGTGGTATGGAAACGAATAATCTTAAGATTAAGTTTTTTATCATAATAATACCTCTGTTTTCCTCTGACGTGAAATATAAATTTAAGACTGAATCTATTGTCATATTAGTACCGATACAAGTTTTAACTTAATATCTTTATTAATTACTTTTAATGACTGTTCTAATCTAGAAACATAATATTTAAAAAAGAAAAATAAAAATAAATAATAAAAATGAAAAATATGGAAGAAAACACGCACTCATCAAAAGTTGTATATAAGGGGGAATTGCTAGATGTTCGGAGAGATAAAGTTACATTGCCAAATGGTAAAATTGCTACAAGGGAGTGGATAAAACATTCGGGAGCTATTTGTTTTGTCCCGATTTTACCAAATAAAAAAATTGGCTTGATTAGACAATATCGTTATGCCATAAAAAAACATATGATAGAAATCCCAGCGGGTAAATTAGTTTGGGGAGAAAATCCAGAAAACTGTGCTAAAAGAGAATTAGAGGAAGAAATAGGATTTAAAGCAAGTAAATTTTCTTTTTTAACCAATATCCATCCAGCCATTGGTTTTGCTGATGAAATTATGTGGTTATATCTTGCTGAAGATTTGATTAAAACTAATACAAAATTAGATGATGATGAATTTTTAGAAATTATTCCTACAAAACTAGAAGACTCATTAAATATGATATGGAATGGGAAACTAACTGATGTAAAAACAATAGTTGGACTCGTCTAGGCTGATAAAGTCTTAAAAAAGCAATAAATATCATTTACTTGTTTTGATATTTACATAAATAATCCAATTAGTTACCATTTATTACTGAATATGAAAAAAATAATATATACCATTATAATTTTATCTTTCACGTATTCTGAGGTTTATG
>CACEUX010000041.1 GCA_902562835.1 uncultured Fidelibacterota bacterium | reverse complement strand
ATGCCAAGAGACATGAGACATACTGTTGCTACCGTCATTAACTTTTTGATCATTCTTTTCTCCTTAACTTTATTGTTATTGTAGAAATGTAAAAACGGTACATAGATCTGCTAAATACTACATACAATGTCGAAGTACCACAAGTAAATATGAAAAAATTTTGAGCATGGGTCAAGTATAAAAAAAATGGAATTCTTATCTGATCACGGCAAATTTCTTGATTGTACTGTCACCCTTTTTCATAATGATATCCCCAGTCTCTGATCTCAGATCCTCTGTTACAACGATATGAACAAGATATATTCCAGGAGCTATCACCTGACGAGCACTTGTTATTAGATTCCATGCCTCATCACCGCTACCATCATCATGCTCGATCCTATGAATCATATCTCCACGTTCGGTATATACACGTATCTCACACTGACCTGGTATATTTAAGAACATGATCTTATCCTTCTCTCCTGTATACTGCATATTCTGCGCTGCAATATGATATGGGTTAGGGACTACGCGGATACTATTCAGTTTGTCTCCTGACTGTCTCCTAAGGTAAGCAGGTTTTGATGTCCTTGTGTAAAACTTACCACTTTTAAGAGGTCCAATGGGATTCAAGTTTGCCTGGTTGTTACTTGATCCATCTGTTATGGATTGGATATAATAGTAATAGGATATACCTCTTTTCGCGCTCATATCATCATAAGAATAGACACCTCCTGGCCCATCATAGACCTTTGTATATACTGTATCTGACTTACCGGGGGCTCTCCATATCTCATATCCCGAAAAATTGGATTCATATTCAGAAGGACTTGGCTCCCAGGATAAAAAGATCCTATCTCCCCCTGATTGAACATCAAACAATGTAGGCGGCTCAGGTGGCTCAGGAATCTGAAAATCCGATGAGTAATTTCTATAAGCGCGACCAAATGTTTTAAGAATAGAATCCTTTCCAGTGAATACCCATGCATTCTTATAAATATCTTTATCATTTGTTTCTGCGCCATTAGGGAGGGTATAAGGTGCATCCCCATCTTTCCATTCGAGACCAATAGTTTCACACATAAGCCTGTCCAACCCGTTGATCCCTTCTACTTCAACGATCACAATACTCTCATTGTGAGGAATATCAAATGGTCCATACGTGATCATGGTATTCATACCACCAGGATCATTATGCACATCAAATGGTTTTTGATTATGCTTCAAATATGTCTCAGATGTTGGGTCACCCATTATCACTTCATCAATACGCTCTGCACCACCTAAACCTAAGTGAGGTGATCCAGAAAGCATCTCATAGAGCTGATACATAGCAGGTTCATCAGACTCGGATAGGTTACCCAGTCCAGGATAGGTATCTCCTGCGTGCCAACCTAAAAAAAGAGGCTGCCCAACATTATCTGTTGGATCGTTCCAACCATTATCTACATGTAAAATGGCTGTCCCCGCATGATGAGGTGCGGTCAACCGATTATTCCCCTGATAGTTTGCCCCTCCTACGGTATTGATCTGAAAGACGACTGCAGATTGGCCATACCATGAAAAAACAGATCTAAGCCATTCAGGGCTTGGGTCATCTTCCGTGATTGGTGTTAGAAAATTATCAGCGTAATCTTCTCCTCTAATAGTTACCCATGTATTCTTACCCCATTTTTGTTGACCATCTAACAGAATACCTGCTTCACGGGAAACACTATATCGTGTTCCCCATCCAATAATAACGTCATCAAGATCTGCGGTTAGCTCGATCTCATCATCCCAGTCCGTATTACCTGTATTAGTAAGAGTATAAACCTTAATGAAATAATTATCATGGTACTGCTGGCTGAACGCATAGACCCTGCGCTCCATCGTAAGGCCCATAGAGGTATTGATCTCATTGACTATCATCCGATCTGCTTCAATACTCGGATCCACCGAATCGATCTCAGCATTATAAAAGCTATTGATATCCACACCATCTACATAAACTGTGGGTGGCATGAACTTTGCGATCTGGTACAATTGGGTAGGATAAATACTGTTTCCGACATCAGCGAGAGCTATATAAAGGCCAAAGTGACCCCAGTCATGATCATCTTTATCAGTAAAATTCTTACAAGCCATCCAGGATCGTTTGATAACAGCATTATCTTGGTATAAATAATCAGCTGGCCATATCATTCCTTCGTAATAAGTATTGTTCCATGCTCTCTCACTACCGTAGGCAGAAAAGTGTGATTGGAGCTCACCGACTTTAACATAACGCTTTAATGTCTCATCTACCTTACCGAATATGGTTAGGGGGATCAATAGAAATATTAGGATCTGTAAGAATCGTTTCAAAAGTGCACCGTTATCCCAAAAAATATGTCTCGCGGATCTAAAAAAGAGACCGCTTTGATATTTGGCATATCAATGTATGCCTTGGTACTAAGAATTTCTTTTTCTGCACTACTTGGGTCTTCCCAATCAACAGGATCATATGGCTGATAATTGATTGACCAATCCCTATAGTCGCCTATCCGATCACTACCTTTCTCCTTTCCTTCTTCCCAGGAAAATCGGAGTGATTCTAAATAATCGACATAGTCATAATAATTAGAGAATCCAGCATAACTGAGAAATTTATTATTAAATAGATTATTGATATCAAGGAACAGATCTATTTTGGCAGTGTTCAACGTGATACTCTTTGCAATCCTTGCATCCGTGCTGTAGGTATCTTTCCATTGAACATTATCAGAGATCCCTGGTAACCCCTGAGGGTTATAGGTCTCAAAAGCACCTGCTTTATAATTAAAAATAAAGCTTGATGTCCAGCCGCCTATGATCGAATTATTGAGGATTTTAGGACCAAGATCCTCTGGTGTCTTTATATTGATGACCGTACGCAAAAAAGGCCTCGGTCGTGGTTTTGTTTCATAGCGATTTAAACTTTCATAATCGCGCTGCATGTTAGGGTCTTGGAATTGGCTTAATAGACCAAAATATCCTGAAGATTGCACAAGATAGGTATAGTTTATCATGCCGGTAAGGAATTGACCCATATTCTTTTTTAGGGCCAGTTCTAATCCGCGAATATCTTCGTAATTATTGTTCTCTATGCGATTAACCTGTACTGTACCATTCATATTTTGATAATACACCCAACCTGGTTGACTGGTTATATCCTTATAAAAAAGAGAAATATTCAATAAATATGCTCCAAAAGGATTTGCAGAAAAACCTGTCTCATATGCGATGGTCTTTTCAAAGACCATATCAGGATCTCCTATGTGTGTGACGAGTCCATTACTTTCACGCTGCAGCCTAAATCGATAGGATGATGAGGGCTCAGAATAAAAATGTCCGTAATTAAAAAACAACTTGGAGCGATCCGTGATCGGATGAGATATACCCAACCTTGGACTTACAGCATAGATCGGTTGAGAAGATCGTTTTTCTGATGAAATTTCTAGATCATTGCCAGAGCCCTGCTTAAATAGGTCATCATAATCGGCCAATTCATAGACGTTTGTATTCCCGTTAGAATAATCAGTCCTGATACCTATATTTGCAATAAATCCTTTGTATTCTATTTTGTCCTGAGCATAAGCATAGAGCCTGTAGGGTGAAACATCATAGTTCATGCTTCTATTCCAGGTAGACATACCAGGATTATTTGCAGATGAACGGATATTATAATCGTTCATTGTCGCACCTAAACCAGATCTGATCTGATGATTAAACCTATATTGGTTTGTATAGTCCAGCTTGAATTGAGTTGTTGATATTCTTGATGAGTCTCTACCAATATTCATCCAACCACCGATATTCATTCCATCAATTCCTGTCTCACCATACCCCCAATATCCAAAAGGTGCTTCATCAAAAAGAAAATCAGAATATCCCGGTAGTATATCATGGGTTTTGTTTGTATCCCTTAGTGTTGTCTGAAAGGTATCGTACGCATTTAATTGGACCTTAAATACCATTTCAATGAATTCTTTTTCCGAGAACATATGGTCAATTTTCAGACCAACTATCCTTCTCTCTATTTTAGTTGGCGAAAAATATCCTGGCATAAAAAGGATACTATTTCCTGAACTACTATTTAAGATGTTTGCCACCTCATAAGAAGATCTAAGGTAAGAACCGGTGGGTGTTGTTTTCCAATTATAGGGTGACACTGACCGTCTAACACCAGACTGGAATGATAGATTGAATTTTGTTTTTAAGGATAGATCAGATGTGAGTTTTAACAAGACTGATCTATCTCCATAATCATCAAAAGATAAGGGGAAAATAAATGCCTCATTCTCATCTCTATAACTAAAAATAAACCTTAAGGACCCTAAACTTGATGATACAACTGGTACAGGCCCGCTCATAAAGAGATCAAGATCTTCATCTGGATGATCTATGATACCATATCTTCTATGCTGCCATTTGAATATTTGTTGAGCTGCTTGAGGAGTGAGATCGTTAGATGGATCATCATCATTCATCGTAGCATACGAAACAGCATTCCATCCCTCAAATGATGGATATTGGTTACGCGTATATGCATCCCAATTCCCATTCTCGGTACCTGACCAAGCAACAGCATCATCAAGGTAAGGTCTTAAAAAATAAGAGTCCTTTGAATATAAAGATCTTCCAAAATGTTTTGGGGCCGGTGGACTATGACGATATTTAAACCCACCACGATATTTTTTCTTGTCACCCTCATCAAGAACAATATTTACAATACCTGATCTGATATTACCATACTCAGCGCTAAAACCGCCAGTCTGTACCTGTACCTCTTTAATGATACTCAATGGAATAGACATATATGGTACATAGGATCGTTCATCGTTATATGATAGGCCATCTACTTGGAATAAAGATTCCCTTGACCCCCCTCCCCTCACTGACAATCCTTCTATACCTGCCTGCAATCCTAATACATCAGATATATCATCGAAAGGAAGGTCAGTGATCTCATCAGATGTAATATTGATCTGGCTATTAGAGATATCATGTATGATAATTGGTCGGGTCGCCTCGACAGTGACCTTTTCCATTTCAATGGATCTTTGAGTTAAAAAGATCTCAACGATCGCTGTCTGATCGATCTTTATGATCACGTCTTCCAAAGTAAAATCTGCGTAACCGATCATAGATGCCTGGATCGAATAATCCCCTGGTGGAATATTTAATAGTGCAAAGGTGCCAAGACTATCAGTAACCGTGCCCAATGATGTATTGGCTAATACAATATTAACACCTATAAGTGGTACTTTAGTATCTGATGAAATGACCACACCAGAAACTTTGCCTGTCGTACCTGAGAAAAGGGAATTAGATAGTATAAGAAATGATGAAAATAAAAGATCTTTTGATCTAAATGATCGGAACATTTACCGCAGAGTTTTAAGGGCGACCATAATAGTCAGCGCCACTCATACGTGTATCAATTCTTTGAACTCTGTTTGTTTCTTCGGTCTTATTGATTACATACAAATAATTTGAATTACCCCATGCCATATAACTTATCGGTGCGGTCAATATTGAAGAATAAAACCCGCTGGCATCTCCATTCTGGATATAGGTTAGTGGCTGATCATCAGAGTCTGATCCAACAAAAAGATCTCCTGCTTCGCTTAGTGTAAAACATAATGCAGATGAAAGTTTATTTGTATAAGAAGACCAATCAAAAACAAGTTCTAGGTCACCCAGGGAACCAGAGTCATCTAATATCTGCATCTTATATATTGCCTGATCAGAAGCAACAGTCGTCGTTAACACATATAAATAGTCATTTAATACCCTTAAAGAGAGAATGTCTAGAGTATCCAAATTTTTTGCTTCTGTGACGCCCGATGTTAGACCGCCATCATCATTAATATCTACAACATCGATCGTTGAGCCAGCGCCACCAGCAAATAGATTACCATATGAATCAAAATCTAAATCCGTCGCATTACCGTTCAAACGTTTAAAGATCTCTGAATTCTCTTTGGGTGTCCCTTGCTCGTCCTTGTATAAGAAGCGTTGATAATTCACAAAATAAACACTACCAGTAGGCCCTAGTTTCATTCCAGAACCCTTGGCCAATGCCCCTGACCATACAGCTGTATCCTGGTTGACATCCACTATCCAGAATTCAGCATTTGGAGTGCCTTCCATCGAGACAATAAGATTCTCATCTCTATCTAGATCTAAACTGAAAATATCCGTGAATTGATCGAATGGACCATAATCCAAAACTGCAGCCGTTAATGTATACAATGAAGAAAAATCTGCAAATAGAAAGGCACCTTGAACTGCAACTCTGATCTGTACACTATCACTTACAAGGTTTGGGGTCACTACTTTTAGACTTGTTGATGTCGCACTGACAACATTACCAAGCATATTATTAAAATAGACTAGGTTTGCTGAAGTATTCTCTGAAAAATTTTGACCATTTATCGTCAATGTATCAATACCAGCAAATGCACTCCCTTCTGGCTCAACAGAACTAATAGATGGAGACGCATTACCCTGATCATCCTCATCCCAGATATTTTCTGGATAATTTGGATCCTCGCAAGAAAACATGACCAGAGAAATAGGCACAATAATACGGAATAATGAAAGTATTCTCATCTGGATATCCCTATACTGATACGATTCACGCTATCGAATACACCAAACGGTGTTAATGCGTAATCAATGGATAATGGTCCCAATTTAAATCCAGCACCATAGGTCAGATCTCTTTCATCATAATTGTAAAGATATCCTAATCTCATATAGCCCATTGACATGAATGAATACTCAAGTCCAAGGTTCAATCGTTCTGGATAAGATCTAGGATGAAGGGCATCTACTGCCAATAGCAGAGACTGTTTTTCTCCAATGGATGAAACAAAACTAAAAAGATCAATGGAACCTCCTATTCTGAAGGTTAGTGGAAGTTGAAAGCCATCATAGGCATATTGTGTTTCATCACTAAAATTCCTGACAGACATTCCAAAAGTGAATCCATGCCAATCGGTCATATAGATCGTACCAAAATCAAAAGCAAGTGCATCAGAGATATTATTTTCAACTACTTTTGATGAATCCGTTATAGGTACAACATTATGACCTAAATATTGATAGGCCTTTTTGACCTGACCCCCAACTGAAAAGCTCTCTGACAATGCTCTACCATATCCAAGTCCTATTGCTAAAGCAGATGGGTAGAAATTTTCCGTATCTATAAATCCTTGGTCATTATCCCAGACCATGGTTCCTTGTAACTCTCCATAATCAACATTTAAAAGGCTAAGACCAAAAACGCCGAACTGACCATTCTTAGGACTGACTGATAGGCTGAAGGCATCATGCTTAATTCCTGCTATCCAGTTGTTAGCGCTAAAATTGATATCAAAAAGTTGTGTCTGCCTAGACATACCAGCAGGGTTAAAGAACAATGATACAGATCTACCATGAATCGTGGTCATGGCATCAGCCATGCCACCACTTCTTGCATCAGAGGTAACACTTAAAAATTGAAAACCGGTCTGTGCTAATTTTTTATTTTCTGAACCTTGGACCATCGCCACAGTAATGACAAGAGGAAGTAAATATTTCATCATTCTTCGCTCCCCTGGTCCACACTTATATGCTCAGTTTTTGTAACAGTATGGAAAAGATAACCATCTGAAACGGTCAATGATGGACTAAATAAACCTGAATCCGCATAAACATGTTCTACAACTGAGGAATCACTACTTGTATTATTATCTCCAAAATCCCAGCTATAGGTTTGGATCGGGAATGCACCATTCTGTGATTGATCGGTAAATGTAATTGTATCTCCTACTAGTACCGAATTTGAACTGGTGCTAAAAGCAGCAGTAGGCGGTTGGTTTGTATTCAAAAGGACCATTTTTAAAGAGGTCACATTTGGATTAACTAGTTTTCCAAGATAGGCACCTGATAAGCCTGAGTAGGCTTGCCTGACGCGTACATCAGAACATCCTGCAATATTCTTTAGGGATATGGTCTCGCTTTCTGGTGTAACCAGATTCCCTCCACTGTTATATAAAGCTAATTCACTTGATGAGTTCAAAGCAACGATATAAGAATCAGCCTGCTGAGGGGCAAAGACAATAAAGTAACACATAGAATCAACTGGAATCCTCCAATTACTTGCATTACTTAGTGTAAGAAAAGAAGTTGTATCCTTAACAAGAGTATCAAATAATGCGATTGTTGATAGTGAATCACCCATAGATGTATATGCAGTAACAGACTCCATTTCATTCAAAATACTACAGATATTATCATCAATGACGATTGACTCAACTTTATGAGATTCATAATCGCTTAACAGGTCATCACAACTTGTAATTATAAGCATGCAGAAGACAATATTTATTAATTTCATTATTGATCTCATAAGCTACCTAACTACTGTGAATTTTCTTATCGCATCCCCATCGGGCATATCAAAATGTGCTATATATAATCCACTTACTATGATCTGCCTTGATGATGTGATAGAGTTCCAGGCTTCATCCCCACTACCATCAGTATGCTCTATGGTATCAACAAGATCACCCCTCTCTGTGAATATACGAATAGTACAAACTGGTGGAATGTTCAAGAACATCAATCTGTCTGGAGCACTAACCCCATACTGTAGGTCACGTGCTGATATATGGAACGGATTGGGTACAACTCTAATATCTTCAAAACTTTCTCCTGGAGGCCGTTTTAATGCTGCTGCTTTATTTGTAAGAGTATAAAACTTACTACTATTCAAGACCATATCATCATTTGTCCCATTATCAAATGCTTCTAGAAAATAATAATAATCAAAACCACGCTCCGCGGAGAGATCCTCATATGTATTCTCACCAGGGGCTAATTCCCATATCGTAGCGATCGTCTCATCCAATGGATCTAGTTCACCCTGAATCACATTATAGGCAAATAGGGTCGTATCAGGTTTGAATTTCAAACGATAGAGGTTATAGCCAGCAAAACCTGGTCCTGATTCTGATTCATTGGTCCAATCAATTATAATCCTATCACCACCAGATGTCACATTAAATATAGATGGGGGTTGGGGAGGCTGCGGTAGAGACTGTCCAGATTCCATGAGGTCAAAATTATGCTTAGCGGCCTTAAATGTTTTGATGATCGAATCTGCCCCAGTAAACACCCAAGAGTTTTTATAAAGATTGTTATCATTGGTTGTTCGGTGATAATTATTCATCATATGTGTCTGCAGATCAGAAGAGGTTGGCAGATTATCATTATGGGCTTCATTCTTCCAATTTTGACCAACCACATAACACATCTCTCTACTTAACCCTGCAGCTCCTTCAGCCACAACTATTCTAATACTATCTCCAGGTGCAAGCGTATATGGACCAAACCCGATTCCCTGAGATGTTCCACCTGGATTAGAACCAGTTCTTGGATCGTTGAACTGGTTTGCATTTCCGGTACCAACTATCTCTGCCTGAGATTGCTCTGGGTGACCAACAGTCATATAGTTAGTGTATTCATTGGTGGATTTAACCTCATTGTACTGATCATTCCCCGATGTGGTTGGATCATCAGATGTAATGAACCAAGTTGTACTGGGCTGGTTAATATTATCAGTATCGTCTGCTGGGCTTGTATCTGCATGAAGAGTGACCACTCCTACAAATTGCGCAGCTCCCAAATGGCCTTCTCCTGGTGCATTTGGTCCTCCTATATTATCAAAACTAGCATCTGAGTGATACCCTTGCCAACTAAAGAGGGCACGCATGATCTCTCCATCATCATAGAATTGATCATTGGTAGAAGGAGCATCAGGATGCTCACCAATGACATCATTCATTGTGTTGTGTCCCCAAGCAGCACTCTGGGGTAACCAATTGCCATCATAAACCATACCCTCTCTGCTGATTGCATATCTATATTGGAGATATACTTGAAACCCCTCTAATGTTTGCTCATAACTAGTATTACAATCCGCATCAAAACAGCCATTGTTTGTAAATACATATTCCTGTATGTGATAGTTTTGATGATCTGGATGCGCAAATGCATATATTGTTCGCTTCATTTGTACGCCAATAGATGTCTGAACAATATTATTGATTCTTCTATCTGATGAGAGAGATGGATCAATATTATCCACATCATCTAAATACTGAAGGTTTGTTGCAGGATCTCCATCTACAAACACATTTGGATGATCGTATTTTCCATCCATAGAAATATCTACTGGCATTGTCTCACTTTCAATATCTAGATGTCTGGGTCCTGCGTGTACAACCTTGTATTCATAATCCTTATTGACTACAGGGTCATAAAAGTTCGTGGCTCCTAGCCATAATCCTTTTGCTGCTTGATTATCTTGTACCCGATAAAATGCAGGGTAACGCAACCCATCCTGCTGATCTGTTACCTGACCAGTTCTACCGGTTTCTATCTCACAACCTGCCGCAGAATACCAATTGTGGAGGTCACCTATAGACATCCATTTAACCTCCTGCGAAAAGGCGGTTACCATAAATAAACCAAATATCAGTATTTTGTTATTAGAAATCATAGCTGATATTGAATCCGATAAAAATATCTCTAGGGTTTAAAAATACGAAGTAAAGTTGGTTAGGCATGTCAATATATTGTTTATCTCTAATTACCTGATCATAAAAGCTTTGGTTAACAGCATTCCATCCTGCTTCTTGGGTCCATTGCTGATATGAGTTTGTTGCATAATCAAAATAGATAGGTCGCTCACTGGGATTATCAACATAGGCAACATCTGAGACCCATTCCATGGGAACAAAATCAGCCCCTTCCTTCCTAACATCACCCGGTTTATCATTTCCTGAAAAATAATTATAGCCTAGCTCACCTGCTATGTCATCTGGGAGATGCAAGGATTGCATATAATAATTATAGTCAAAGCCATCCTCAAATCCATACCCTGAAAATGTTTTTGTGTTTAAAGCATTAAAAATATCTGCATACAATTTCAAATTAAGTTTTCCAATATGAAAGGTCTTAGAAAATTTGACATCTAAATTATAACTATCTTTATAC
>CACEUX010000040.1 GCA_902562835.1 uncultured Fidelibacterota bacterium | reverse complement strand
ATACTCTTAAAACGACGAGACCGTAGAACTGAGGACCGTTGAGAGATAATGAAGAACTAATTTTGTAATCGTTGCTTTTCAGTTTTATACTCTATTGGTTCTCATTTATTAGTTTAATGAGGCATAGAATAACTGTAAATGACCTTAGAATCAACTTTACTTTTTTAAAATCGTGTCTATTTTCTCCATGATCGCATCATCAAATTGTTCTGAATACCTCAAACTATCAATATTTTGAAGCAATTGATCTTCTTTTGACGCACCCAAAATCACTGTGCTAACATTTTTATTTTTTAAACACCAACACAGCGCCAAATTAACCAGCGGAATTTCTATTTGTTGTGATAGGGAATGTAGTTCCCTGACCTTTTCATGCTTCTTTTGATACCCTTCGGACTCAAAATTTTCCTTGATGAATTTGTAACTTTCAAGACTTGTGCGTGTATCATCTGGCATCCCATCCATATATTTACCAGTCAAAAGGCCAGATGACAGTGGACTCCAAATAGTGGTACCCAGGCCCTCATTTTCAAATAATGGAAGAAATTCATCCTCCATTTTATGTCTCGCGAACATATTGTACTCTGGCTGTTCCATTGATGGAGGAGTAAGGTTAAGTTCGCGAGCGACCCTATATGCTTCCTGGAGCTCAGATACTGACCATTCAGAGGTACCCCAGTAACATATTTTCCCTTGCATAACCAAGGTGTGCATTGCTCTAACAGTTTCTTCAATTGGTGTATCTGGATCGGGCCGATGACAAAAGTATAAGTCTAAATAATCCAGGTGAAGTCTCTTCAATGCATTATCGCAGGCATCAATGACATGTTTATGGCTTAAACCTTGCTGCGTTGGCAACTTCCCTCCCCAAAAAACCTTGCTAGAGATAATGAACGAGTCACGGCTCCATCCAAGTTTCTTGATCGCGTCTCCCATTATCATCTCTGACCTACCAGAGGCATAGGCTTCAGCATTATCAAAAAAGTTTATTCCATTATCAAAAGCGAGCTTCATCATACTGGTCGCTTGCTCTAATTTTAACTGAAAAGAGAACGTGACCCATGAACCATAGGAAAGTTCGCTAACCTTCAATCCTGTTTTACCAAGTCGTCTGTAATTCATTTATTTTCTTGTCTTGTGATTTTCTCTAGGGATGCTTTAACTAGAGAAATATTATACTAATTAAAGGGTATTTTATCACCCTTTATTGAGCCATCCACATTATACTCCTGGATGGTCTTAGAAAAAAAATCTCGGTACTCTTTTACGGTACCATTATCATAATAGGTTATCTCGTACAAGTTTCTACCTTTGTTATCATAGTTCCATTCTTCCAGGATGGTACCCGACATACTAAAACGTGACCATGTACCAACTTTTGTACCGCTTTTATATTTTCCTTCCTCTTCTTTTTTACCATCTGCATACCATTTGGTCCATGACCCACTTAGCGATCCATAGACCTTATTTATTTCCATGAATCCACTTCCATCTCTGATCACTAAGTATTCCCTGATCCTTTTGCCATTACTATAGTCGATATCTTTTACTTTTTTACCTTTTGAATTCCACTCACGATAGTTGCCAGCACGTTTACCGTCTTCATAGACACAGGAATAATTCTTTTTGTCAGACCGATACCAGCCATTCCATTCCCCACTTCGCTTACCATTCTTATATGTTCCTTCCTCTGCCTTATTACCATTGGCATACCAGCGGGTCCATTTCCCCGCCAATACACCATTTTTCTTGTGATATTCAGTGACGCCATTCTCATCTCGTAAGATATGATATTCTGAAATTATAGAGCCTAACTCATATTCTATATTCTTGGTGAGCCGGCCCTTATTATCTAATTCAGTATACTGGCCATCTGGCTTTCCATCAACGTATTTACCATAATATCTCCTTTCACCATTTTTATACCATCCGGTCCATGCCCCACCTTTTTTACCGTATTTATAAAGGCCTTCTTCATCTTTCTTACCATTGGCATGCCACTTGATCCATGAGCCAGACAATTCACCATTTCTACGATTTATCTCTGTATAACCTTCACCTTGATATTCAACAAGGTACTCAGAGGCTGGCTTACCCATATCGTACTCTATATCTTTTGTTAACCGGCCGTCTTCATTCCATTCAGTGTATAATCCATGTTCTAAGCTATTTTTATAGTGTATGACATACTTTTTCTGCCCATTGTCATACCAAGCTGTCCAAGGACTTTGTTTTTCTCCATCAAGATATGTACCTGATTCTTTCTTGTTACCATCGGGGTACCATGTGGTCCACTCTCCGTTCCAAGGTCGGCCATTTTGATATATTATCTTAGCACTTTCATTACCGCTCATAGAAAAATAAGTCGTTAATCCTTGTCGCTTACCATCTTTATAGTGAACCTCTTCTTTTATGATCCCATTTTCATCCCAAAAAAGCCATTTGCCATCTTTTATAAGGTTTCCATAATCATCAAAACCTTTAACGGTACCATCTGTAAGTTTATGGCCAAGGTGATGATAGGTCGTGTAATGACCCCAGGGAGTGCCTTTATCATAGTGTTTTTTTGCTGATAAGAGTCCATTATTGTCCCAATATGTCCAAGGACCATCTAATCGACCTCCACGAATTGCACCATGTGCTTGGGTATAAACCATGTTCAGCCCATCCATTGGCCCTGTTACAAGAAAAACACCATCCAAATGCTTGAATGCACCAATGTTTTTAAAGGTATCGTAATCAATTTTTTTGCCTAGACGTTTTTTCCCATCTCGGTCCCAAAAAGCCCAGTTACCCTTTTCAGTTCCATTCTTATTATAGTAACCCTCTTCAACTTTACGCCCATTTCTGTCCCAATAGGTCCATAACCCACTAATGCCTTCATCGGGTATTGAATCTACAAGCTGGGTTGACCTATGCCCTTTACCGTTCATATAACTACCGGCACATAATATCTTTCCGTTTTCATAAAAGAATTTCCAGCGTCCGTACATAAGTCCAAATCGATAGGTGCCATCCACCTTCTTAGAGCCATTTGGCCACCACTCGTAATACTTTCCCCATGCCAATCCATCAATGTAATTGGCCTGCTGAGTTATAGTACCTGTTTCATTTGAGATAGCGAAAGCAACTCCAGTAAATGGAACATTTGACTCCTTGTAAAACCACAATCGATCCTTAAAAACAAGATCTGAGACCGGTACCTTCAGACCGGCAAACAGGGTGGAAATAGAAAAAAGTATTAAGAATAAGGTTTTCTTAGGCATAGGGGAATCTAATCATGATGGTGGAAATGTCAAACTCTACATATAATTATGGAAAATTAACTAAATACTATCTAAAACACTCTGTAGTTCTGATAGGTTTTCCTTATTAATGAAAGGCTGCGACCCTATAAATGCATCGTTATTCATTCCTGTCATCGCATGCGCTTCTTTCAATTTTTCAATTGCTAATTCATCATCACCATTCTTTTTATGCGACAGTGCTATATAGAAAAGATAATTTTTTTTCACTTTCACTTTTTTAAATGTTTGAAGTGACTTTTCATAGTCACCCATCCAGAAATGGCATATCGCCTCTGGAGCAAATAATAAGTCATGAGAAAATGGATCAAGCCTTTTTGCTCGATCAAGTTCTGCCAGAGCCTTTTCAAACTCACAGAAATAGATAAGCATTATGGCATATCTTGAAATAATGAATACATCGCTAGGGCATAATTCTCTTGCCTTTTCAAAATGGTATTTGGCCGTTTCGAAGTCTCTTTCATGCCATAATTTCAGTGCACCCATGATGCGATGAACCTCGGGCTCATTTGAGTCAAGCTCTAATGCTAATTTTATAGACTCAAATGCATTTTCAAATATTTTGGGATCAGGATCCTCTTCCCAGTCAGCTAAATTACTCAAGGTACACGCCCTCCAGGCATGTGCGCGTGCGTAGGATGGCTCTACCTCAATTGCCTTCTCAAAAAGCTCTACAGCCTTTTGTGTATTTTCCTTCATCACATTACCTCTTTTGGCATATTCAAGCCCCTGAAGTACAAGATCATAGGAATCCATATTTTCCGGTCGTTTGGTTTTAATACTATTTAAAGAGTCTGCTTCAACACGGCCAACGATCGTTGCAACGATCTCTTCGGCTATCTTATCCTGAACATCAAATACCTCATCTACTTTCAGATCAAAATTATTTGACCAAATTGATTTTTCATTATCTGTAGAAACAAGGTTCGCATTGATACGCATTCTTGGACCAAGCTTTCTCACACTACCATGGATAACATACCTGACGCCAAGTTCTTTACCGATCTCTTTATATGTTTTTGATTTTTCACGATAGGCAAAACTTGCATGGCTAGATATAACAACTAATTTATTATATCTAGAGAGCATCGATAATAGGTCTTCAGAAAAACCTTCACAGAAATATTCCTGCTCCTCGTCATTGCTTAGATTTTTAAAGAACATGACAGCAAGAGATCCTGGCTCCGCCTCTTTCACTACGGTCTCGATCGTTTCGGAGTCTTGCGTGAATCTAGGTGTTCCTTTATTTTCAAGAACATGAAAGGCCTTAACAGGAAGATCTATATTCTTTAATTCTAGCTCACCTGCATCTTCAAAAGAGGCCATTATCTTACGATTGATCATATCAAAGAGTGTCTGAGAGACACAGATGCCTGATGGTTTTGCTTCAGCCTCCAAGCGTGCGGCAATATTGACAGCATCTCCAAAAAGATTGTTATCGGAGACCATGACATCTCCAATGTTGATACCCACACGAAATGTCATCTGGTCTGGTTTAGGCTGATCTTGATTCATGGTCCTCATTTTAGATTGGATTGCGATCGCAGCCTCAGATGCTTTTATAGGGCTAGAGAATTCGGCAATAACACTGTCACCAGCACTCCCAAAAATAATACCTCCATTGTCATCTATGATCTGGTCGATCACAGCTCTTCTCTCATTGAGTATCTTCAAGGTGTTTACTTCATCCTCGCCCATCATCTTACTGAAACCCACTACATCAGATGCAAATATGGTTGTTAGTTTTCTTTCCATTTCAATTTCCTAAATTATTATATAGAATATACTTGAGTCTCCCCATCACGACCTTTGAGATTGATGCTCCCCTCAGATTTCGCTGTGGAATTCAGCTCCTTAGTTAATGCAGTGTATATCTCTTTGCTGAATGCTATGTCCGTACCGAACTCCTTGTTTGCCTGCTCTAGTCTCGATGCGACATTCACCACGTCACCTATGGCGCTATACTGCAGCATGCGCTCACTTCCAATGTTACCTGCGATGATACTTCCAGTATGTATACCCGTTCTGGCAGTGATTTTTTCAATACCGTGGTTTGACCAATATCTTGATAATTCAGACTCATTCCACTTCGTGTTCATTTCAACCAATTTTTCTCTCATTTTAATAGCACATTTTATTGCCTGATTTTCATGATTATCCATTTCCTCTGGCGCGCCAAAAACAACCATCATGCAGTCACCAATGTAATTTAATATGTGCCCCCCATGATCCTCAATAACATCATGCATTGCAGTAAAATATTCATTTAAAAATTCAACTGCAACTTTTGGAGACATATGCTCGATTATGGTGGAATAGGCTGAGAGATCCGTGAAGGACAGCGTTACCCATTTATTTTCTCCTGAAAGAGCACCCTCATCGGATAACATTTTATCAGATAATACATCGCCAAAGTACCTTTTTAAAGTCTTTTGCATGAGATTTTTTGTATCATCAATAGATACGGTCTTGGCAAAATCAGACCTAGAACCTTTTTCTCTACTCCACTTGTTATAAACTAGTAAAACTAAAGTAAGAATAATAAATACAAAATGATTAATAGTGACTCCTGGTAGTGAAAACATTACTGGAGCTATTGTCAATGCAAAAAACGAGAAGAATCCTATTGATGGAATCAGGTTAAATGGGAAAAGTGTAAAAACAGCCACTCCAAGGAATGGAAGTAGTACCAGGTCCCCAGGAGTAAGGGCGGTGACATTAGCATCCTTCATCACAATGAGCATTACATACATCTGAAAAGAATGGTAAGTTGCAAAAACAGTACCTATGAAAATTCCATGGTATTTACTTTTTAACTCATCACCCGCAAATCTAAAAGATAGAGTAATCAAAGCAAATATCACTGGTCCAAAAATATTAAAACTAAAACCAGTTCGACTATAAAGGTCATATGAATCAAACAGGAAAATTATTGGAAAAATGATCATTAAGAAATTGATAACCTTAGATCTATTTACCCATAAGTGGTTTATATACTTTTCCTCCATCACTGGGTTTTCAAATTTGCAGGTATACCGATCAATTCGAGCTATTTGTTGGTTGTCCATTTTCTTACTACCTTTGTTGTCTAATTCTTTAAAACCTTAATAAAATTGGTAGCGAATATAAAATGATTTTTTATAAAAGGTTTCCACATCATGCTTGAATTATTCTATCATCCTATCTACACCTATGGAATAGATAAGAATTCCCGTTTTCCAAGAGACAGATATGAATTGACCAGAAAAGCATTAAATAAGTCGAAAAGTGATCTCATCTTTGTTGAGCCTGAGATGATAGAGATCGATGATATTTACATTGCCCATGATCGCTCATTCGTAGATGCATTTATAAATGGTTCACTATCAACACAAGAAAAAAGAAAGATCGGTCTGCAACCTTGGAACGATAACATCATTGATAGAACAAGATATATAATGGGTGGAAGCTTAGGGGCAATGTATTCGGCAATAGAGCGAGTAAGTGCCGCAGCAAATATGGCTGGAGGTACTCATCATGCTCATTACTCCTATGGCTCTGGGTATTGTATCTTCAATGACCTTGCCATTTGTGCGAAAAAAGCACTGACCAACTATGATAACATAAATGATGTCATTATCATTGATCTTGATGTGCATCAAGGAGACGGAACCGCCTCCATATTTTCTGGCCATAATAACGTCTTCACATTTTCTATGCACTGTGATTCAAATTTTCCTTTAAAAAAAATGACAAGTGATATAGATGTACCATTGAATAAGGGTGTTAAAGACAATGAATATTTGGATATACTGAATCTCAACTTGGATAGATTGAAAGAAATTCCAAGTGATATTATATTTTTCCAGGCAGGTGTTGACGTTCTTGAAAGTGATGGTCTTGGACATCTAATGCTAACAAAAAAGGGTTTAAAAATAAGAAATGAAATGGTACTGGATTTTGCGAAACAAAGGAATTCACCTTTGGTGGTCTTTATGGGTGGTGGGTATTCGAAACCTATCGATAATTCCGTGAATGCATTTGTAGACCTTTTTGAACAGTGTTCTAAATATTAAGAATAATCAATAGCTAGAACTCCTCTATTATGTTCAGTCCAGCCACAACAGCACCCTCAATGCTACCATTGGTTACCTTTTCACCGATCATATAAATATTATCTTCACTATTTTTCTGTGATCGGTTAAAATGTCCCTTAGGCTGTCTAAGTGTACCTGTTTTAATATTGATAGATCTAAGGAATTCATAGGAGTTTGGACCTCCACCGTAATATTTGGATAAACGTCCTTTTATATCTTTGACCATTTCTATTTCACTGGCCTCACTTTCCAGTATAGTTAATGAAATTAAGTGATCAGAGTTCTTACTATATGAATCTGAAAGGTAGGTTGGAATAGCAACATTATTAATAATATTATCTTTAGGGTATAGATGAATATATTCCCCATTCAATATGTCATTTTGTGTGGAAAAATACATCGTTTTAACTGCATTGTATTCCCCGTTTCCTCCATCCACAAGATTCGTGCTATCACCTGATAGAATTAGTCTATTACCTTTGATAATTATTCCATTATCAAGGGTAACATTTTTGCTATCATCAATATTTACAACAGACTGCCCAATGATCACCCGTTCTCCATCGAGTTTATTGAGTAATTGATCTGGGATAGCCTGCATACCTTTCCGAGGCAGTGCTGCTAGTCCATTATTGAAATTAGAAAATACGTATTTAAAGAATTTTGATGAGGTCTCCAATTTATTTTCTAAAAAGATACCTGAGAAGAATGGCATAAAGAAATTTTTGATGAATTTGTCTGAGAAACCATATTGCTCTAAAAATTCTAAAGTGGTGAGATCTTCTGACTGGTCCTGATCTATTTGATAATCAGATAAAGAGTATTTTAATGACAAGATCTTTATCTTATCTTTAATTGTAGTGAGATCTGAAAATATTGTAGAAAATATTTTTGAAATATCTCTTAGTGGATCCGATATCATCTGAAAAGAATCCCCATCATGGACGACCGCGCCAGGCTTGAAATATCTTAGGTCCAGCTCATCAATGTCTAGAATTGCATTTGTATTAAAGTAGGCGGAATTGTAAACCTGGAAGCCTAGGTCAAAAATGTACCCATTATCATAAAAAGAACCAACACGACCACCAACTCTTTGGTCTTGTTCTATAAGTAGATAATCTAAACCTTGCATTTGACATTTTAGCGCGCACGCTAGACCCGATGGACCTGCTCCAATTATAATAATATCTGAATGAGATATCATATGCGATGATATACTAAATTAATTTTCCTTCAATTTCGATATAAAGTGGTCATATTCTTCGCCTAGATGTACGTAACAACGGACCCATGGGTGCATTATGCCATCTGCATCTTTCAAAAACTGCCAAACATGACCAGCCCCCTCAAGATCATCTGCTAACAGAATATCGCCTCGACGAATAATAGTAAGGTGCTCATTATCCATGCTTTCAACATCGCAACTTTTAAACTCCAAGTACCCATCAAGAGTTATAACCAACTGCCTTCTAGGTGCTGTATGAGCTAACTTAGGCCCCTCACCCTCACTCTGATCAGGAACAGGCGTCACTGCAAATTGCATCTTAATATCCCCAGAATTATCATCCAAAACTTGATTGACAAATAGGCTGGAAAATAAGCCAACTGATCCCAGTCCTGATTTAGGTTCGAGTGGCAAAACCATTTTCTTGAATCTGGTATGGTTGCTTTCGTCAGTAAACATATGAGTGATAGAAAGATTAGAATCCATAATTGCTCCCTAGATGAAAATTTTTATATAATTATATAAAAGAAATCTACCCATCATACGATCAACAAAAATATCTTAGATCTTTAATTGTATCTTTACCCTTTTAAGGCCCCACGCTATTGATATAATTATAAAACAATAAACTATGGATTTTAAAAGTCCTGCAAGACCTGTTGTTAAGAATAATGGTAATTGAATACCAAGTAAAGTCCTAAAGCTATTAAAAAAATAAGGGACCAGGTAACATGTCAATGTTGCAGTACCAGCGATCTTGATTGGCTCATACCAGCTCATCTTTTCTTGAATATCAACAATCCAATGTAAGAGCATATAAAGAAATAATGCTGATGACATAGAGATCAGTATCCATGTCACAGTACCACTAATCTTACTAATAATAAAAAATTGATTAAGATAGAGGCCTCCAATAAGTGAGGCTGATCCAATACCAAATAGTGTTGTGTATAAATAATTAATATTATCCTTGTATTTCATTAAGACCAGTGATGTAATAATACCTCCAAATGTTAATGCCTGGAGACCTCCACTACCAGGAATCCAATCTTTACTTTGCCATGCGAAAATGTTATAGCCAATACCACTACTACTTAAGATATTTAACCCAAGACATACAACAAATGATATTATTGCTCCCGACAGAGAGCGTCTAAAAAGAAAATGACTAGATGCTGCTATAAAATAAGACCATCCAATAAGACCAAGTATACCCCACCAATGAATACTGAAACCCAAAGGATTACCGCTGTAGTCCTTCCCCTTATAGATGAATAGCGAACCTATAAGTATCATCATCCCAATGATTGGTAAAACTTTAAATAGGCTATAATTACTAGTAGTAGACTTGGGATATATATTCCAGATCATGAAAAATGCACTCGTACAAACGATAACAAAGTATGGTTTTGATATCATAGAGCTTTCATGGTTATACATTTCCATATTCATGTGGAAAAGTCCCATGATAAGTAGTGCGATCGACCGAAAAATTATATGTCTCCAAACTTCAAGATCTGTTTCACCTTTTCTTATACGATCTTCGAAAGAAAATGGTATGGACATCCCCATCACAAAAAGGAACCAAGGAAAGATCAGGTCTGAAAAACCAAGATAATCCTCTCCTACTACGGCGTGCTTCAACCACTTGGGAATTGAATTAAGGCTCCAAAAATCATTTACCCATATCATGAGGAACATGGTCACTCCTCTGAATACATCAATGGATAAAACCCTATTCATATTTGATCTTAAAGAATTAGAAACGACCCTTGAATTTCTCTGCGGGGTACTTTTTTGCGTTCTTTTCCATTTTTTGTTTGATCGCACCTGAAATATCAATATTATTTCTTACACAGAATGCTATAGCATATATTAATACATCAGCGATCTCATCAATGGCACTATCCCTTATATCGCCAGCTTTCATTACTTCTTTTGCTTCTTCTAATGAAAGCCACTGAAAGAGTTCCATTAGCTCTGAAGATTCGATGGATATCGACATAGATAGGTTTTTAGGGCTGTGAAACTGCTGCCATTCTCTCTCATCAACAAAAGAATTGATAAGAGACCTTAATTCTCCTAACGTTGTTTGTTCATCTGACATTATCAAATCTAATAATCGTGGAGATAACAAAAAACATCCCGAATATCATTATAACTTCATTACCTTAAAGTACAGTATAGTAAGAAAAGATATGTTTACGATTATCAGATAAAACATCTTTTTGAAAACCTGCTCTTCAACTCTTTGGGTAATTTCAGTTTCAATTATTTGATCATAAACAGCAACACGGTCCCTGACACATTGCCAAAAAGTTTTCATTGCTAATGTTCCACCTGCTTTTTTCATGTCATGAAGGGATTGGTAGAGGCGCTCGTTATGTTTTATTTCATAACGAGCGGCCCATTCGAGTATTATATTTATTTTTCTCCAATCAAATGAATCAATACTTCTCATTTCCATCCCTAAGGGATTATCCTCTACCACCTTCATTATTCATCATTATCAAAACTAATGGGTGCCCTACCTAAAAAATCAAGAAATTTTGATTGTTTATTATCTTGAGTTGTTATCGGCTTCCCTCTTAGTATGATAGTCGAGGAATTCTTATATACTGAACAATCGGAAGATGCTTGCTTAATGTTCAACTTTTTAAGAGTATCTCTTTTGTTTTCTTTATTTTTTTCTTTTGACATGATGTGTCTCCTTTTTGCTTTTAGTTAACACATCAGGTAGGTCTATAAACGAAAAAAGCCGCTTCATCAGGCGGCTTTGTGTTTCCTATTTTCCTAGGCACATCTAGCGTTTAAGGCTCTAACCACCGTGACCATGATTTATCTGGGCTCGGTTGGCGGGTTTCAACTATGAAACCGCTCCTGATGTTGCAAGATAGTACTCTATTTATCTGTAAATGTCAATTACTCTATTAAAGATCAGCAATTTTATAATTTAGAATTAAGAGACATGCCGATCTTTTCTACGATACCCACAACTAATGCATTACCCATAAAAAATGCTCTTTTTGCATTTGTCACATCTTTATGTTTTGTGTGATGATCAGGGAACATATTTAGTCTTTCAAGCTCTAAAGGTGTCAATCTCCTCAACCCATTTTTAGTTTTAACCACATGTTTAAATCTAGATGGAGAAGGCCCTCCCTCCCCGGTAATTATTGTCCTTGATGGGCTGTCCAATGAATCTGGAAAGACCATGCTTCCTTCAGAGTAATTATATTGATAGCCTGTTTTTGATATACGTTTTTCTTT
>CACEUX010000039.1 GCA_902562835.1 uncultured Fidelibacterota bacterium | reverse complement strand
TAGAAAGTACTGCTGGTACCGGGTATAGGTATACAGTAACAAAAAGCAAAAAAAATCACCCAGGGCGCATTGAGTACAAAAAATTCGATCCAGTTTTAAGGAAGCATGTCCTTTTTAAGGAAACAAAATAATTAGGAGAGTAGCTCAATTGGTAGAGCAACGGCCTCCAAAGCCGTAGGTTGCAGGTTCAAGTCCTGTCTCTCCTGCATTACATGAGCTGTAATTGTTATATGGTTGGTATTTTGGAAATAAAAAATGATTAATAAGTTTCGTCAGTTTATAGCTGATGTAAATTTCGAGATGAGTAAGGTCTCCTGGCCTAACTGGGATGAGTTAAGAGGTTCAACCTATGTTGTTTTATATTTATCTCTAATAATGATTGTTTTTCTATTTTTCATTGATTTCTTTTTGTCAAAAATTTTGAACTTTATTTTGTAATTATGAATTGGTATACCCTAAGAGTTATTTCTGGAAAAGAAAAAAAAATTAAAGAAGCGATTTTGTATGATGTGTCTATCTCAAATATGGATGACAAAATCAGTGACGTTTTAGTTCCTTCTGAAAATATAGTTGAAATGCGAGATGGTAAAAAGAAGATAAAAGAGCGAGTGTTTTTCCCGGGCTATCTATTAATTAGGCTAGAAATGAATAAAGAAACTAAATACCTACTAGAAAATGTAAATGGTGTTATTTCTTTTGTTGGCCCAAAGGGCGATCCGAAGCCGTTAAAGGCAGATGAGGCACAGCGTTTTCTAGGAGATTTTGATGGAGGCGATGGTCCATTAAGAGTAACAGAGGCAGCGCCTTATAAAGTAGGCGATCCTGTAAAGGTTACCGATGGCCCTTTCATGGATTTTTCTGGATATGTTCAAGAAGTAAATCACGACAAGCAAAAATTAAAAGTCTTAGTAAGTATTTTTGGAAGACAAACTCCCGTCGAATTAGACTATTTGCAAGTTGAAATGGAAAGCTAGCTAAGGGTTCGATAATGGCAAAAAAAATTACAGGTTTTATTAAACTTCAAATTCAAGCTGGGCAGGCTAATCCAGCGCCCCCTGTTGGCCCTGCTCTTGGTCAACATGGAGTAAATATCATGGACTTTTGCAAAGCTTTTAACGCTGATACTCAAGATAAAATGGGGGATTTAATCCCTGTGGAGATTACTGTTTATGCTGACAGAAGTTTTTCGTTCATTACTAAAACGCCGCCTGCTGCAAGGCTTATACTGAAAGCGGCAAAGGTTTCAAAAGGTTCTGGTGAACCAAATAGAGATAAAGTTGGTACCGTATCAGAAAAGGATTTACGATCTATTGCAGAAATTAAGATGCAAGATTTAAATGCAAATACCATAGAGCAAGCTGCCGAGATGATACGTGGAACTTGCGTATCTATGGGAATTGAAGTTAAAGGATAGAACCCAAATATGAAGCAGTCTAAAAATATGAATCTTGCACTTGAAAAATTTGATAAATCTTTATTCTACTCTGTAGATGATGCGGTCGCCCTTATGAAGGATATGAAATACTCTAATTTTGATGAAAGTGTAGACTTGGCAATCAACCTTGATGTTGACCCAAGGCATGCCGAAGAAAATATCAGGGTCACAACCCCATTACCGCATGGGACTGGAAAGTCAGTTAGTGTTCTTGTCTTAGCATTGGGCACTAAAGAAAAAGAGGCTGAGGATGCCGGGGCAGATTTTGTTGGTAATAAAGATTATCTTACAAAGATTAAAAATGGATGGACAGATGTTGATAAGATTGTTGCAACTCCAGACATGATGGGTGAATTAGGAAAGCTTGGTAAAATACTGGGCCCAAAAGGTTTGATGCCTAACCCAAAGAGTGGTACCGTAACTATGGATGTTGCTAAGGCAGTAGCAGACTTAAAAGCAGGCCAAGTTGAGCTTAGAGTAGAAAGCAATGGAATTATACATGTTGTCTGTGGCAAAGTTTCTTTTGATAAAAATCATCTTGTTGAAAATATTGAAAGGATTTATGATACAATCATTAAAGCTAGACCAGCATCTGTAAAGGGTCAATATCTGGAAAAAATGACGCTCTCTTCCTCCATGGGGCCAGGTATTTTAATTGATCACGCAGCATTAAGGTAGAGATTATGCCAAATAGTAAGAATATAGAACAAGTTAAAGAGCTGTCAGACTCACTCTCAAGAGCAAAAGCAGTTTATTTTACTGAATATCATGGATTAAATGTTGAAGATCTTACAAAACTTCGTAGCGAATTTTTTAAGGCTGATGTTGAATATAGGGTTGCTAAGAATACTTTAATTAAATTAGCAGCAGAAGAGAATAAAATATCTGGTTTGGAAGAATTGCTTAAGGGTTCCACAGCATTGGCAATTGCATACGACGAGCCGGTTTCGCCAGCCAAAGTAATTAAAAAATTCACTAAGGAAAATGACCTTCCCTATGTTAAAGGGATATTGTTTGAAGGTCAGTTCCTTCCTGGGGAAGAATTTAAAAAGCTGGCTAATTTGCCTAGCAAAGAAGAGTCTTTATCGGTTCTGGTGACAATGTTGAATAGTCCAATGCAAAAATTAGCTTCAACCCTTAATGCTCCATTGCAGAGTTTGGCTGGGGTATTAAATAATTTAAAAGAAAAGAAATCTTAATTAAATCAGTAAGGAGTAATTACAATGGCAGTTTCTAGATCAGATGTATTATCATATTTAGAAGAATCAAATATGGTAGAAATCTCAGAGCTCATAAATGAAATCGAAGAAAAGTTTGGCGTTACTGCTGCGGCACCTGTAGCTATGGCTGCAGCACCAGCTGCGGGGGGAGATGCCGGAGCTGAAGAAAAAACCGAATTTGATGTTATACTAAAATCAGCAGGACAAGCTAAGATTAATGTTATTAAAGCTGTCCGTGGAATAACTGATTTAGGGCTGAAGGAAGCTAAGGAATTAGTTGATTCAGCGCCTAAGGCGCTTAAAGAAGGTGTTTCAGAGGCAGAGGCAAATGAAGTTAAAGCTAAGCTTGAAGAAGCTGGCGCTGAAGTAGAGCTTGCCTAATTAATTACAAATTCTTTTTATTCCTTTTTCACCTAAAATACAGGGAGGCTTAATTGCGAGCCACAAATAACAGAGTTATGGAAAGAGAGTCTTTTTCAAAGATTCCTGCTTTCGTAGATGTACCAGACCTACTTTCAATACAAACTAAGGCGTATCAGCAGTTTTTGCAGGAGTGGATACCAACAGAAGCGCGACAACCCATTGGGCTTGAAGGGGTATTCAGTAATGTTTTTCCTATTGAAGATTCGCACAGGAATTACATTCTCCAATACAAACATTATTTTCTAGGGCAGCCAAAATATTCGCCTGATGAGTGCATGGATCGTGGCGTAACATATTCTGCTCCTCTGAGAGTGCGTCTAGCATTACATATTACAGATGAAAACAATAAAAATGAGTATGCTCAGAGTATAGAGCAAGATGTTTATTTTGGTAATATTCCTTATATGACAAAAAAGGGCACCTTTATAATTAATGGCGCGGAACGAGTAATCGTATCTCAGCTCCAGCGATCGCCAGGTGTATTCTTTGATGAGTCTACGCATCCAAATGGTACAAAGTTGTTCCAAGCGAGAATTATTCCAGCACGTGGTTCCTGGGTTGATTTCACAACAGATATAAATGATTGTTTATTTGTCATTATTGATAGGAGAAGAAAATTTCCAGTAACGATGCTACTTAGGGCTTTGGGCTACTCAACTAACACAGACATTTTTAATGCATTTGGCACCATTAAGAACCTAAACCCCAAGAAGGATGATTTGTCTCAGTATATTGGGGCGACAATAACTGAGGATGTAGTTGACACGCATACTGGCGAAATTTTTCTGGAGGGTGGCTCTGAATTTAGCTCAGATAATATAGATTCCTTAAAAGAGGCAGGTATTGAAAGCGTTTCTGTTGTAAATGGTAATAAAGATTTTCACAGCATGTTGCTCTTGAATACAATCGAAAAAGATCCGACTAATAATACTGAAGAAGCCTTAGCTGTTGTTTATCAGCTTATTCGTTCAAGCGAGCCACCTAATCTTGAGACTGCGCAGAAATTTATAGAGCGCATATTCTTCAGCCCCAAAAAATATGATTTAGGACAAGTTGGCAGGTATAGACTTAATCAACAATTCAATCTAAATGTCCCTGTTGAGGATACGGTTCTTACCATGGATGACATAATTCAGGTTATATATTTCTTGATTGATATGCGAAAAGGTGATCGGGGAATTGATGATATTGATCATTTAGGCAATAGACGTGTAAAGACGATTGGAGAGCAGTTAACTAATCAGTTTAGTGTTGCGCTAAGCCGTATGATTCGCACTATACACGAGAGGATGAATCTTCGAGAGTCTGAAAGTATCACACCTCAGGATCTTATCAATTCAAGGGTTGTTACTACTGTTATTAACACATTTTTTGGCACATCACAGCTTAGTCAATTTGGAGATCAAACCAATCCATTAGCAGAAATAACCCACAAAAGGAGAATTTCTGCACTTGGTCCTGGGGGTTTGACCAGGGAAAGAGCAGGTTTTGAAGTCAGAGATGTACATTACACTCATTATGGTAGGCTCTGTCCAATCGAAACTCCAGAAGGTCCAAATATTGGACTAATCTCTTCTTTGGCAATGTATGCTGAAGTGAATAATCACGGTTTTATTGAGTCTCCTTACCGCAAGGTAAAGAAAAATGGAGCAGGTCCTATTGTTACAAATGATACCGAATACCTTTCTGCTGATGATGAAGACCGAGTTTTAGTTGCTCAAGCTTCGACGGCAGTTGATAGTAAAGGAGTTATAGCAGAAGAGTCAATAAGGGCTAGAGTTAAGGGAGATTTTCCAATTGTGAGTCCGAGTGAGGTTGATTTTGTAGAGGTCTCACCCAACCAAATTTTAAGTGTAGCTGCGGCTCTTATACCTTTCTTAGAACACGATGATGCTAATCGAGCGCTTATGGGTTCAAATATGCAAAGGCAATCTGTGCCACTAATGAAGCCTCAGTCTCCAATCGTAGGCACTGGAATTGAGCGAAAAGTTGCAATTGATTCAAGGTCTGCAGTCGCCTCACCGGTTGATGGAAGGGTGGTATATGTAGATTCAGAAGTTTGTCATATTAAGAGGACTGATGTAATGGATTCTCTAGCACTTTACGAAGGAGAAAATATTATAAAGGTTGATTTCAAAAAATTTCACAGAACAAACCAGAATACTGTTCATAATCAACGTCCACTTGTTAGAGAGGGGGCAAGAGTCAAAGTTGGGGATGTGATAGCAGATGGTGCCTCAACGGAAAATGGTGAACTTGCGCTCGGTTCAAATATCAAAGTGGCATTTATGCCTTGGAGAGGGTATAATTTTGAAGACGCTATAGTTATCAGTGAACGACTTGTCAAAGACGATATTTTTAGTTCTGTTCATTGTAATGAAGTTGAGCTCGAAGTTCGTGATACAAAGCGCGGCCAAGAAGAGCTTACATCTGAAATTCCAAATGTAGGAGAAGATGCGACAAAGGATTTGGATGAAAATGGCATTATACGTTTGGGTGCAAGGGTAGCTGAGGGTGATATATTGATAGGAAAGGTCACTCCTAAGGGTGAAACAGACCCAACTCCTGAAGAAAAATTACTCCGGGCTATTTTTGGTGAAAAAGCTGGAGAGGTTAAGGATGCATCAAAAAGAGCAGAGCCTGGAATAAAAGGTGTCGTATTAAAAACTCAGTTATTTGAAAAACAGGCTAAGCGAACGAAAAAAGAAGAGCGTGTGAAAATCCTTGATTTTCAAAAAAAGGCAGGCGAAAGGAAGGTTCTTCTCAAAAGTTCAAGGGACGATAAACTAACTAATTTACTCAAAGACCAAATATCAAATGGTATCAGGGATTTGTCAACTGGTAAAACATTAATTAAAAAGTCTACAAAACTCACCTTGAAGCGGTTAAAAAGTTTTGATATGGAGCGATTTGCTCAGGATGAAGCATGGGTTGAAGATAAACGGACCTGGAAAAAAATACAGTCTGTTTGGCGTTCATTTCGTGAAGAGTGGGCTAGTATAGAAACCAAGCTAGAACGTAGGATTTTTAAACTTAGAGTAGGAGACGAGCTGCAGCCCGGTATTCTTAAGCTTGCTAAAGTTTTTGTCGCACAAAAAAGAAAAATTTCTGTAGGTGACAAAATGGCTGGGAGGCATGGAAATAAAGGAATTGTTGCAACGATTGTTCCTGAAGAAGATATGCCTTTTATGGAAGATGGTGTGCCAGTTGATATTATTTTGAATCCCCTAGGCGTTCCGTCCAGAATGAATTTAGGTCAGTTATATGAAACTATGTTAGGATGGGCAGGTGAAGTGACTGGTAAGAAATTTGCTACGCCTGTTTTTGATGGTGCAACCCCAGAAGAGGTTGAAAACCATTTAAAGGCGGCTGGTCTGCCTGTCGAAGGCAAAGCAAAGCTGATTGATGGTAAAACAGGTGAGTATTTTGATAATCCTGTTACTGTTGGCAACATTTATATGATGAAGCTTAGTCATATGGTAGATGATAAGATGCATGCGCGTTCTACTGGTCCTTATTCATTGATAACGCAGCAGCCCCTTGGTGGTAAGGCACAATTTGGCGGGCAACGTCTTGGTGAAATGGAAGTTTGGGCTTTGCAGGCCTATGGCGCTGCCCACACTCTTCATGAATTATTAACTGTTAAATCCGATGATGTAGAGGGGAGATCTAAAGTATATAATTCAATTGTAAGAGGTGAACAGATGCCCAGCTATTCAGCGCCAGAATCTTTCAATGTGATGATTAAAGAATTACAAGGTCTCTGCATCGATGTGGAACTTGATTAACTTAAAGGAGAAATAATTTTGACCTACATTCAAACAAATCCAGTTGATACCTCTAAGGAATATAGTTCGATAACAATCGGTTTATCCTCTCCTGAAAAAATTCTTCAGCGCTCATATGGTGAAGTTTTAAAACCAGAGACAATAAACTACCGTTCTTACAAGCCAGAAAAAGATGGTCTTTTTTGTGAAAAAATCTTCGGACCGGTGAAAGATTATGAATGCCATTGTGGAAAGTATAAAGGAATCAGATATCGCGGTATTATCTGCGATAGATGTGGTGTAGAAGTAACGCGTAAGAAAGTACGTCGAGAACGTATGGGGCACATTACCTTAGCAGTACCTGTAGTGCATATATGGTACCTGCGTTCTATACCAAGTAAACTGAGTTATTTAGCTGGTAAGAGTACGAAAGAGTTAGAAAGAGTTATATACTATGAAATGTTCATGGTTGTTGAGCCTGGTAACAGTGGTCTTGAAAAATTTGAATTGATTGAAGAAGACGAATATCTTGCCTTTGAAGAGCAGTTTGGCTATATGGCGGTATCTGAGGAGGATCGGGACAATGAAAACTATTTCTATGCTACCATGGGTGGCGAAGCAATGAAAGAGATGCTCTCAAGATTAAATATAATGGAATTAAAAAATGAGCTAGTTGATATTGTTAAAACTTCCAAATCAAAACAAAAGCGTGGAGATGCTCTTAAGCGCCTGAAAGTGGTTCAATCTTTTGTTGCGGATCCAACAAAAAAACGTTTAAATAAGCCTGAATGGATGATTGTATCGATTCTGCCAGTCATACCTCCCGAGCTTCGCCCGTTAGTCCCGCTTGAAGGTGGCAGGTTCGCTGCGTCTGATTTGAATGATTTATACAGGCGAATCATTATTAGGAATAATCGCTTAAAGCAATTAATGGAAATCAAGGCACCTGATGTGATACTAAGAAATGAAAAAAGAATGCTCCAAGAGGCTGTTGATGCTCTCTTTGATAATAATAGACGCAAGACTGCTATAAGGAGTGGTTCACGTAGACCATTGAAATCATTATCTGATATGCTTCGAGGTAAAACTGGGCGTTTTAGACAAAATCTACTTGGTAAGCGGGTTGATTATTCTGGTCGTTCAGTTATTGTCGTTGGGCCTCAATTGCAATTGCATGAGTGCGGAATGCCTAAAAATATGGCACTAGAATTATTCAAACCGCATATGATTCATGAACTTATGGCTAGGGGTTATACACAGACTCCTAGAAGTGCAAAATTAATGGTAGAAAATAGAGAGCCTGTTGTGTATAAGGTTCTTGAATATGTTGTGCAAGACCACCCTGTACTGCTTAACCGAGCTCCTACTCTACATAGGTTGGGTATTCAAGCTTTTCAACCCGTTCTTGTCGATGGAAAAGCAATACAGCTTCATCCCCTAGTTTGTGCTGCATTCAACGCCGATTTTGACGGTGATCAGATGGCAGTTCATGTTCCATTGGCATTAGAAGCTCAAATGGAAGCAAGAATGTTAATGCTTTCAAGTCATAATATTCTTCATCCTGCAAATGGACAACCAATCGCAGTTCCATCCCAGGATATGGTTTTAGGATGTTATTATCTCACGAGGTCAAAATTAGGAGATAAAGGAGAAGGTAAAATTTTTGGATCAATAGATGAAGGTTTATTGGCTTACGAGAATAAAGCAGTTGGCTTACATTCAATTGTTGACTTGCGTCATAATAATAAGTGGGTCAAAAAGACTACAGTTGGAAGAATTATTTTTAATTCTATTTTACCTGATGGTCTAGGGTTTGTCAATGAAATCGTAGGTAAAAAGCAGCTCACTAAAATTGTGAATAACGCATATTTATTATCTGGAAATTATCAAACAGTTATATTCTTAGATCGCTTAAAAGATTTGGGATTTGGTATGGCTACTGTTAGTGGGGCATCTATAGCGATTAGTGATGTTCTTATTCCAGATGAAAAAGATGAGATATTAAATAAAGCTCAGAAAGAGGTAGATGAAATAAAAAATAAGTTTGATCGTCATATATTGACAGATGGTGAGCGCTATAATAAGGTTATAGACATTTGGACTCATACAGCTAATCAAATGGCAATGACTATGATGGGTGCTCTAGAAGAAGACAGGCAAGGATTTAATCCTGTCTTTATGATGGCAGACTCGGGCGCAAGAGGATCTCAGGACCAGATAAAGCAATTAGCAGGCATGAGAGGCTTGATGGCTAAGCCTCAAAAATCAATGAAAGGTGGGGTAGGTGAGATAATCGAATCACCTATTACATCTAACTTTAAAGAAGGTCTATCTGTTTTTGAATACTTCATATCCACCCATGGTGCAAGAAAAGGTTTAGCGGATACTGCACTCAAAACAGCTGATGCCGGGTATTTAACGCGTAGACTCGTGGATGTCGCACAGGATGTTGTCGCATATATTACAGATTGTGGAACAATAAATGGGATTGTTATATCAGATTTGAAAGAAGGAGAAAAGATTGTTGAACCTCTCTCAGATCGTATCCTTGGCAGAACTATTTTAGATGATTTTATCATTAAAGGTGAGGTTGTTGTGAAGGCTGGCTCTGTGATAGATGAAGAGCAAGCCGAAATGATTGGTGATAGCGGAGTTGAAAATGTTCGTATTCGTTCAATTTTAACATGTGAAGCTAAGAGAGGTTGTTGTGCTAAATGTTACGGCTGGGATTTATCAACACATAAATTAGTTGATATTGGTACCGCAGTAGGTATAAGAGCAGCCCAAAGTATTGGAGAGCCTGGCACACAATTGACCCTTAGAACTTTCCATATCGGAGGTACTGCAACAAGAATTATTGAGCAGTCTGAAATGGTTTCAAAAAGACCAGGGGTAGTTAAGTTTTCTAACAATTATGATTTTGCAGATACAATAGATGAGACAGGTACAAAGGTTACTAGATGTATGGTTCGTCATGCTAAGCTTTTCATTCTTGATGAAGATGGTAATGAGAACGCTAGTTTCAATGTCCCTTATGGCTCTACTGTATTTGTAAAAGACGGAGAAAAAATTGCAGCAAAGACGACTCTAATTAAATGGGACCCCTACACTGATATAATTTTGGCAAGGGAGACAGGCCATGTTTCCTTAAATGATTTTATTGAAGGTGAGACTTTCGCAGTAGAGGCCGTTGAGGGTGGTAAAAAGCAGATGGTCATTGTAGAAGCTCGAGATCGCAGACTGAGTCCACACATAGAGATTGTAAATAAAGATGGTAAGATATTGGCTGGAGGTACAATCCTTCCTGTTAAAGCAACCTTAGTTGTCATTGATAATCAAAAGGTGCAAAGAGGGCAAACTCTCGTTAAAATTCCAAAAGAAGTTGGTAAGTCCAGGGATATTACGGGTGGTTTACCTCGGGTAGCCGAGCTTTTTGAAGCTCGAAAGCCAACACAGCCAGCTGTTATGACTGAAATTAACGGAACTGTTCGTTTCGGAGAGACTAAAAGAGGTATTAGAAAAATACACGTAATGGGAGTAGACGGTGAGGAGAGGACATATTCCATACCATATGGAAAACATGTTATTGTGCATGAGGGCGATTTTATTAATGCAGGTACAAATCTTTGTGAAGGTGCAATATCTCCAGGTGATATTCTCCATGTTTTAGGTCCAGCAGCAGTTAGAGATTATCTTGTAAACGAGATTCAAGAGGTATATCGTCTACAGGGTGTTAAAATAAATGATAAGCATATTGAAGTCATAGTCAGTCAAATGATGCAGAAAGTGAGTGTCAAAGATCCAGGCGACACTAGGTTCCTTGAAGAAGATCGGGTTGCGAAGCGTGAATTCTTTGCTGAAAATGAAAGAATTTCGAAAATGGTAATTGTTAATGATGTGGGTGATTCAGACCTTGAAAAAGATACAATGATTGACAGAAATGAATTTCTTGATACCAATAAGGATTTGAAAACTGATGGTAAACAGGTAGCTACATACAAAAAAACAAAACCCGCTACTTTTGAACCAATCCTAATGGGTATTACTAGGGCTTCTCTAAATACAGAAAGTTTCATCTCTGCTGCTTCATTTCAAGAAACTACACGAGTTTTGACAGATGCTTCGACGGCAGGTAAGACAGATTATCTACAAGGATTGAAAGAAAATGTGGCTGTAGGTAGATTAATTCCAGCAGGTACTGGAACGCCAGCTTTCGATGATCTCGTTGTGGGTATTAATGATTTAGATAGTGATTTAGAAGTCGAGGATGCAGTCGCATGAATGAACTAAAATATTTAAAAATGACCAGTATTGTTTTTAAGAAAATTTGTGTAATATTGTTGGCTTTGGATGAAATGAAATGCCGACGATAAACCAGTTAGTTAGGAAAGGCCGGAAACGAATTTTGAAAAAAACGAGTACTCCGGCGTTAATGAGTAACCCTCAGAAAAGAGGTGTATGCACACGTGTATATACAACTACTCCAAAAAAACCAAACTCTGCCTTAAGAAAAGTAGCGAGAGTTCGGTTGACAAATGGAATGGAAGTAGCTGCCTACATACCAGGAGAAGGTCATAACCTTCAAGAGCATAGTATAGTGCTCATAGAAGGTGGGCGTGTAAAGGACTTGCCGGGGGTTAGGTATCACGTAGTTAGGGGCACGCTAGATACCGCTGGTGTCAGTGATCGTACAACAAGCCGTTCTAGGTATGGTGCAAAAAAACCAAAATAGATTTTTAGAAAAAGAATAGAAATATGAGACGTAGACGACCAGAAAGAAGGCAGATTTTGCCTGATCCAGTTTATAATGATAAGTTGGTGGCTAAATTCGTTAATTATGTTATGAACTGTGGTAAAAAAGGTGTTGCAGAAAAAATATTTTATGGTGCGATGAGCCAAATAAAGGAACGAACAAAGACAGATGGTTTAGTGATTTTTGAAAAAGCTATTGACAATGCTTCTCCTGCTGTCGAGGTGAAGTCAAGAAGAATTGGAGGCGCAACGTACCAAGTTCCAATAGAAGTGCCTAAAGGCAGACGTTTTTATTTGGCTTCTCAATGGATAATTAACGCAGCCATTAGCAGGTCTGGTAAGCCTATGTCTGAAAAATTAGCTGCGGAATTGATTTCTGCTGCAAATGGTGAAGGTGGAGCGATTAAAAAGAAAGATGACACGCATCGTATGGCAGAAGCTAATAAGGCATTTGCCCATTTCAGATAGGCACTTATAAGAAGAGATTTTAATTGAAAACAACCAAGCTAGAACAAGTTAGAAATATTGGCATTATGGCTCACATAGATGCTGGTAAAACTACTCTTACTGAGCGAGTTTTATATTATACTGGTAGGACGCACCGTATTGGAGAGGTTCATGATGGTGCTGCTACAATGGATTGGATGGAGCAAGAGCAGGAAAGGGGTATTACCATCACATCTGCTGCAACAACATGCATTTGGGATGACCATAGGGTTAACATTATTGATACTCCTGGGCATGTTGATTTCACTGTTGAAGTCGAAAGGTCTCTAAGAGTTCTTGATGGTGCAGTTGGGGTATTCTGTGCTGTTGGCGGAGTAGAGCCCCAAAGTGAAACTGTATGGAGACAAGCAGACAAATATGATGTGCCA